>CAMJHW010000005.1 GCA_946405645.1 uncultured Bacteroidales bacterium | reverse complement strand
CGGAGGAATGGCAGTCGTGCATGTACACGCGGCGGATGCCGCCGGACATCTCGCTTCCTATGCCGAGCAGGCAGTGGCCCTGAACCACATTGCAGTTGCGGACTACGATGTCCTGCGTTGGCATGCCAAGGGCCCAACCGTCCTGGTTGCGCCCGGCCTTGAGCACGACGGCATCGTCGCCCTGGTCGAAGGTGCAGTCCTCCACGATGGCGTGCTGCGTCATCTCGAGGTCGATGCCGTCGTTGTTGTGACCGTGCGCATAGACGTCAAGCCCATGCGCCCATACATCCTTGCACATGAAGAGATGTATGGTCCAGAACGGACTCTCCCTGATCTTGAATCCATCCAGCTGCACGTTCGTGCAGCGGTTGAAATGGATGAGATGCGGGCGCATCTGCACTCCCTCCCGCTCCATATGGCGGTACTCCACAGGTACCTGCGTGGAGCACATCGCATAGAGCTGGCGCGTCGCCTGAAGATGGCTTTCCGGCTGGTTGAACCAGGTCCGCCAGAAATCCATTTCCGGCGCCAGCATGCCCGGGCCGGAAATGCCGATGTTCTCGCACTCGAATGCATACAGCAGAGGCGAGATGTTCATGCACTCGGCCCCCTCCCAGGATGCCTGCACGGCAGGATAATACAGGCTCAGGTCGTCGTCGAACACGAGCTTCGCGCCTTCGGAAAGGTAGAGGTTGCAGCCGCTGCGGAAATGCACGGGGCCGGTAAGCCACTCACCGGCAGGCACGACGACGCGCCCGCCGCCGGCCTTGTTGCACGCAGCCATGGCCTTGGCAAAGGCGGCCGTCGTGGCCTTGACGTCGCCGGGTTTGGCGCCGTATTTCGTTATCGGAAAATCCCTGTCGGGAAATACGAACATTTCCAGCGGCTCGAATGCGAACGGCGCTTCGGGAGCCTCAACCGTGGTGTACTGCTGCGCAGAAACGTTTGCGGCGCAAACAAGCGCCGCAAATATCATTATCAACTTTCTCATCTTTCAGGAATCTGGCCGCGGAGTATGCCGCGGATATAGCGCTTGACCACCGCATGGGCAGGCTGGGGCATCGAGCCGTGGTCGTAGCCGTCGAACTCGTAGAGGTACACCTGCTCGTTGCCGTTGAGTTTCATCATCCTCCAGAAATATGCCTGCTCCTCGTAGCGGCCATAGAGCTCCAGTTCGCGGTCGCCGGAAAGGACGAGCATCGGCATGGGGATCTTGCGGACGTGATATAGAGGAGCAGTCTCGTCGATCCTCGGAGAAAGAGGACCTACGTCGTAGTTGCTGCGGACGTTATAGTGGGTGATGACCTGGGCGCTGTAAGGGAATGCTCCCGCTATCCTGTCGGCATCCACGCCATATTTCTCAAGCCAGGACTTGTCCAGAACCACCATATCGGTGAGATAGCCGCCCGCAGAGTGGCCCCCGACAAAGATTTTGTCGGGGCTGCCGCCGCGGGCGGCCACCTCGCGGAATGCCCACGCCACTGCAGCAGCGGCGTCGTCGATAGTCTCCTGGATAGTAGATTTCGGAAGGAGACGGTAGTTGACTCCGATGATTCCCAATCCGGAATTCATCAAGCCTTCGGGGATCTCCTTATTGCCTCCGACCAGACCGCCGCCGTGGAACCAGACTATTGTCGGGAAATCCTGTAATTCGGCGGGATAATAGAAGTCGAGGGTACAGCGCTCGCGGGCATAGTCGTCGGCATCCTGATGGTAAGGGATGTCCTTCTCGATCTTATACTCTCCGCGGTACGGGCCCTGGGCGAAAGTGATGACTGCCAGAAAGAGGCAGCATATGGTCATGAGCGTCCTTTTCATATCATTAAGTCATTGGTTTGTCATTCTTCCGTAAGGCAGAAGTCGAGAGCGGCGCGGATGGCGCCTTTGTCAAGGCGCTGGCCTATGAATACCAGCTTCTGCATACGGTCGCCATACTCGGGATCCCAGTCACGGCGCAAAGCGGCGTCAGTGGCCAGTTGCTGCTCCAGCTCGTCCTCCGGCATCGTGGCGTACCACTTGCCGGCGTTCCTGAGGGAGATCTGGCTGCCGGCCTGTTCGAACAGGTAGCAGTTGTCCGGCTCTACAGAGAACCAGCAAAGTCCCTTTGCACGTATGATGCCCACCGGCCAATGCTTAGCGACGAAGTTGTCGAACTTGTTGATGTCAAACGGTTTGCGCTGATAGTACACATATGTCCCGATGCCATACTCCTCCGCTTCTCCTTCATCGTCATGGTGGTGATGATGGTGATGGTGGTGGCCGTGCTCCTCGTGCTCATCATCGTGTTCGTCGTCATCATCATCGTCGTCATCCTCCTCCACCGGGCCCTCGACGGCGCTGATCCAGGCGGCCGATGCGGCCACGGAGTCATAGCTGAACAGCCCCGTGTCCATGATCTCCGCGAGATCGATGTCCGCGAAGTCGCACTCCAGGATCCTGGCCTTCGGCTGCAGGGCGCGGATGATCTCGCGTACCTTTCCGAGCTCGTCCTTTGACACCTCGGAAACCTTGTTCAAGATAACCAGGTTGCAGAACTCCACCTGCTGTATGACGAGATTCTCGATGTCGTCCTCGTCAAGATTGCCACGGAGCAGGTCCTTGGCGCAGGCGAACTCGTCGCGCATCCTAAGGACATCCACCACGGTGGCAATGCAGTCAAGCCGGGGGATCCCGTTCTTGATGTATTCCTGGTCCATATACGGTATCGAGCAGATGGTCCTGGCAATGGGTTCCGGCTCGCATATGCCGCTCGCTTCGATGACTATATAGTCGAACTTCTTCATCGACACTATGTCTCGAAGCTGTTCAACGAGATCCATCTTGAGGGTGCAGCAGATGCAGCCGTTCTGCAATGCAACAAGGCTCTCGTCCTTCTTCCCCACCACGCCGTCCTTCTCGATGAGGTCGGCGTCTATATTTACCTCGCCGATATCATTGACGATAACGGCGAACTTGATACCCTTCCTATTCGCGAGTATCCTGTTGACCAGCGTGGTCTTCCCGCTTCCAAGATACCCCGTAAGCAATAATACTGGTGTCTCCTGCATATTCCGAGTTAGTTAATTATCCTTAGTTTTAATTATACAAATATAACCTTTCCTTTCGGCTTCTCAAAGTTTCAGCAACGGATTTGGACTTGCACAATTTTGCGGCAATTCGTAGATTTGTATGTTTAGTCAGAATCGACGGTTATGTTACTGGTATTGATTGCGGCGGTGCTGCCGGCTATTGTGCTGATCATACATATCTACAAAAGGGACAAGTGGCAGAAGGAGCCGCCGAGACAGCTGTTCAAGGCGTTTGTCTATGGAGTGGCATCGGCGATGATAGTGCTGCTGCTTCCGGCTTTCGGGCTGGTGTCCGAGGTTCCGGGGACCGAAATCAGTGCACAGATAGGCAAGGCGTTCCGTACGGCGGCCATACCGGAGGAGATGGCCAAGCTTTTCATGCTGTGGCTGTTCCTGCGCAAGTGCAAGGAGTTCGACGAGCATATGGACGCCATAGTATACGCCGTCTGTGTGGGCATGGGATTCGCCGCCACTGAAAACATCCTGTACCTGTTCAGCAACCTGCAGAGCTGGGTGTCAACCGGAATAATGAGGGCCCTCATCTCGGTGCCGGCGCATTTCTTCTTCGCCATCATCATGGGATACTACTATTCCCTGGCGCATTTCCGTCTGGGAAAGAGCAGGATAATGGATGCAATCTTCACCCTGCTGATTCCGGTCATCGCGCACGGCATCTTCGATGCCCTGCTGTTCATCAGCGCGATGAGCCAGGAGCTGGCGGGCGTCCTTACCCTCGTGTTCATCATCGGATTCTTCTTCCTCCGCAAATTCGCCTCCTCCAGGGTCGATAAGATCCTCGAGACAGACAGGATCTACATTACTCGGGTGGAGGATTATTAAACGGACAAAACCACTTGATTATGAAAACCCTTTTCACAAGCGACTATTGTGAGGGCGCGCTTCCCCGCATCATGCAGCGCCTTCAGGAAACCAATATGGTCCAGACCGTAGGGTACGGCGAGGACGAGTACTGCGCGCAGGCGCGCGAACTCATCCGGAGCGCCTGCGGCTGCCCGGACGCCGACGTTCACTTCCTGGTCGGCGGCACGCAGACCAACGCCACCGTCATCTCGTCCATCCTCAAGCCCTACCAGGGCGTCCTTTGCGCCGAATCGGCGCATATCAACGTCCACGAGACCGGGGCCGTGGAGCATGGCGGCCACAAGATACTCCCTCTCCCCTCTCCCGACGGCAAGATCACTGCCGCACAGATCTATGACGCCGTAGTCAACCATTTCTGCGACGCCAACCACGAGCACATGGTGATGCCCGGAATGGTCTATATCTCATTCTCGACCGAATCGGGAACCATCTACAGCAAGGAAGAGCTTGAGGCCATCAGCGAGGTCTGCCGCAACAATGAGCTGCCGCTATTCGTGGACGGAGCGAGACTTGGATACGGAATGGCCGCCAGCGAGCTCATCGAGGGCGATAACGCGGTCACTCTCAAGGACTTCGCCCGCCTCGCGGACGTGTTCTACATCGGCGGCACCAAGCAGGGTGCCCTTTTCGGCGAGGCCGTCGTCATCACCAACGACGCCCTCAAGGCGGACTTCCGCTACAACATCAAGCAGGGCGGCGGCATGCTGGCCAAGGGCCGGCTGCTGGGCGTCCAGTTCGCCGCCCTCTTCGAGGACGGCCTGTACATGGACGCCTCGCGCCGCGCCGTCCTCCAGGCCGACCGCATCCGCAAGGCTCTCCAATACAAGCGCATAAGCTTCCTTGTGGACAGTCCTACCAACCAGGTTTTCCCCATCCTCACGGAGGAGCAGGTGGAGATGATGGAAAAGGACTTCGGCTTCGAAGTGTGGAGCAAACTCCCCGACGGCCGCATAGGCGTGAGGTTCTGCACGAGCTGGGCCACACCGGACGCAAATGTCGACAAATTGGTCGGCGCCATACATAAACTCTGACAGTATGAGACGGACAGTCCTTCTTGCAGTCCTGCTGCTCTCCGGCCTCACGGCCGCAGCAGCCTCGCCGGACTATACAAAATACGTCAACCCCTTTGTCGGGACCGACTTCCACGGCCACACCTTCCCGGGCGCTGCCTGGCCTTTCGGAATGGTCCAACTCAGTCCCGACACCAGGCCGATGTCCGGCAACTGGGACGGCTGCTCCGGCTATCACTACTCCGATGAATACATCTACGGCTTCAGCCACACGCATTTGAGCGGAACCGGCTGCGACGACCTCTGCGACATCCTCTTCGTACCCGTAAGGGACTACGACGGCGGTATGGACAAGGAGCGTTACCGTTCGCATTTCAGCCACTCACACGAGAAGGCGGAGCCAGGGTACTACGAGGTTTACCTCGAGGATCCCGGCGTGACAGCCTCGCTCACCGTCGGGCGCAGAAGCGGCCAGCACAGATACGAGTTTGCTAAAGGCGCTGAGCCTCAGATAATCATAGACCTTGAGCATCGTGACTATCTGTTGGAGTCCGACGTCAAGAAGACAGGCGTGAACACCGTCGCCGGTTACCGCAAATCCAAGAGTTGGGCGGACGGGCAGGACGTTTATTTCTGGGCCGAATTCAGCCGGCCGATTGAGGCTATCCGCTCTTTCAGCAAAGAGGACGGCACTCATAAAGGCGCCCACATCTATTTCAAGCGAAGCAAGTCCAACACCATCTATGTCCGAGTCGGCATCTCCTCGGTCTCGGCCGAGAATGCGAGGCGGAACCTAGAGGCCGACATCGCGGCCACGGCGGGCAAAGGAAGCTTTGCGAAAAGCTTCGACAAAGCCCGCGCCGCAGCGCGAGCCGCCTGGAACGGCTATCTCTCCAAGATAGCCGTCAACGGCGGCTCCGCAGAGCAGACGCGCGTCTTCTACACCGCCCTTTACCACACTGCCATCCACCCTTCGCTGTACTCCGACGTCAACGGAGAGTACCGCGGGATGGACCGCCAGGTACATAAAGCCGACGGCTTCGAACGCTATACCGTATTCTCCATTTGGGACACCTTCAGGGCGCTGCATCCGCTGATGTGCCTCATCGAACGCGATCGTACGGCAGACTTCCTGAAGTCTTTCCAGTCCGTCTACGACGAATGCGGCAAGCTCCCTGTCTGGGAGCTCCAGGGATACGAAACCAACTGTATGATAGGCTATAACTCCGTATCAGTCATTGCAGACGCCCTCTCGAAGGGCATCGCCGGAGTGGACTACGCCAAGCTGCTGGATGCCATGCTGGCGTCGTCCAGGAAGCACGAATACGGTCTGGACAGTTTTTACGAGGACCGCTGCGTCATATCTGACAAGGAGCACGAGTCCGTGTCCAAGACACTGGAGTACGCCTACGACGCCTGGTGCGTGGCCAAGACCGCAGAGGCCTTGGGGAGAAGTGCCGAGAATAATGAGTATCTGGGCTACGCCTCCTACTGGCGCAACATTTTCGATCCCTCCACGGGATTCATGCGTCCGAGGACAAATGGCCGCTGGCTGACGCCGTTCAATCCCCGGGAGGTCAACAACCATTTCACCGAAGCCAACAGCTGGCAGTACAGTTTCTTCGTGCCGCAGGACATCGAGGGGCATATGGCTGCGCTTGGCGGAGAGGAGGCCTATGTGGCCAAGCTCGACGCCCTGTTCACAGCTCCGGAGCAGACGGCGGGACGTACGCAGGCTGACATCACCGGCCTCATCGGACAGTACGCCCACGGCAACGAGCCGAGCCACCATATCCCCTACCTCTACAACTACGCGGGGCAGCCATGGAAGACGCAAGAGCGTGTACGTCAGATACTTTCTACATTATATACTTCCGCTCCGGACGGCCTGTGCGGCAACGAGGACTGCGGACAGATGTCCGCCTGGTACGTCCTCAGCGCCCTGGGCCTGTACAATGTCTGCCCCGGGCAGAACGAGGTCTGCCTGAGTTCGCCGATCTTCAACGAAGCAGTCATCAGCATCGGCGAAGGAAAGAATTTCACCATCTTCGCCGACCATCCGGAGGCGACATATATTGCTTCGGCAAAGCTGAACGGCAAGGAATACACCAAGTCGTTCATCGACGCTCGGACTATCTTGAACGGTGGGAAAATGGATTTCTGCCTGGCAGCGACACCGTCGAAGACGTTCGGAGCCGCCCAGAATGACCGCCCTCATACAAGTCTGGCGGTCTCTTTCCTTCCTTCCCCCGCATTCGAGATGGAGAACGACATCTTCGTGGATCCGGTGAGCGTCAGCATCAGCGGCATCCCACAAGGCGGAAAGGCCTGGTACAGGATCTCCCCTGCCGGGGACTTCAAGCCGTACGGCGGCCCCTTCGTCCTGGACGAGAACTGCACAGTTGAAGCCTATACTGAAAAGGATGGTCTGAAGAGCGCCGTCATCTCCAGTACGGTCTACCGTGTCCGCAACGACATGAAGATCGAGATAATGTCTCGCTACAACCCCCAATACAATGCCGGAGGCGACGAAGGCCTGATCGACGGCAAGCGCGGCACTACGAACTGGCGTTCAGGAGGTTGGCAGGGTTATCAGGACACGGACTTCACCGCCGTGGTGGAATTGCTTCAGCCGCGCGATCTCAAGGAGATAGGCGCGGGCTTCTGCCAGGACGCAAGGTCCTGGATATGGATGCCCCGCTACGTAGAGTTCTTCGTCTCTGAAGACGGGAAGGACTACACCCCCGCCGGACGGGTGGACAACACGGTGGATCCGCAGGATTACGAGATCCAGACGCACGACCTGAGCGTAGCCGTCCCTGAAGGGACAGCTCCGGTACGTTATATAAAGGTATTTGCGAAGAACTTCGGCACCATCCCGGAGTGGCATCCGGGAGCAGGCGGCGAAGGGTTCATCTTCATCGACGAGATCTGGGTGAAGGAATAGTCTATTTCGACTCGAAATGCTCGCACACCCGGCGGTAGCTCTCGATATCGCCGATATCGAAGCGGTGTCCGGGCATCTCCATCGCATACATCGGCACCCGGGTGCTGAGCCAGGCGGCGAAGCTGCCGGGGGCATCTACGCCGCAGCCGGCCGCTATGCCTTCGGCCACGCGGCCAGCGTCCTCACGCCGGTAGAAATAGAACGGCGGGCAACACCAGTGCGACCTTGGCTCCGCGGGCTTCTCCTGCATGCCGACGATACGGTCGTCGGAGTCCACCTCCACTATACCGCTCTTGTGAAGCCTCTTCCCGTCCGCTTCATAATAGCGCATTATGCAAGACGCCTGCTTCGCGGCAGCGTATCTGATGAACTCCACGAGACTGAAATCCAGGATGTTGTCCCCGGCGATGACCAAGAGGTCATCGTCCAGTCCAAGGGAGTCAATGGCGTACTGGATGTCCCTGACGGCGCCCAGACGGGTTTCGTTGGTGGAAGTGCCGTCATCGACTACGGTGAAGGATGCCGATGACGAAGAACGGGTCGATGCCCATTCCCGGAAATGCTCGGCAAATTTATGATTGGAGATGACGACGAATTCATCCACGAGGCCTGCGCCCATGATGTCGTCCACCAGCCAGTCGAGGATGGTCCTGTCCCCTACTTTCAGCAGAGGCTTGGGGAAGTTCTCAGTCAGAGGATAGAGCCGGGTGGCATAGCCGGCCGCAAGGATAAGGCATTTCATAGGCTATAGGATGACTCCGTCGGAGGAATGGCAGATGTAGGCGCTGTAGTGCCCCTTAAGAGCAGGGAACTGCGCCAGGTATTCTTTCTCTACCGAAGAAAGAATGGACTCACGGAAAGCGGGGTCGATGAGAGCCATGCAGCATCCCTTGAAGCCGGCGCCGCTGAAGCGGCCGCCGTATATGCCGTCGGTATGCTCCATGATCTCATAGAGGGCCTTCAACTCGGGCGAGCCGGTCTCCCAATTGTATATGGAGGAATGGCCGGACTCGAAACTGAGACGGCCGTATTCCTTCAGGTCTCCCCTCCTCCAGGCCTCGGCTCCCTTCTCCACGCGCTCGTACTCGGTAAACCAGTGCTCCGCGCGCCTGCGCCAAGTCTCCGGCAGGCGGTCCTTGAACTCGTCATAGACGGAGCGCGGAACCTCGCGCATATGCGTCTCGCGGAATTTGCCGTATTCCATCCCGGCAAATGCCTTGAGGGCATATGCGGCGCTGCGACATTCGTCGACGCGCATATTGAACTTGGATCCGGCCAAGGTCCTTTCCACTCCGCTGAAGAATATTGCGATCTCATACGGAGCCATCACAGGCGAAGCCGGGATGAGCTCATAGGAATCATCCAGGGTATCGAGATAGAGGAGATGGTCCTTGCGTGAATAGATCTCGCAGCTCTGGTCGAGCTTGCCGCAGCTGACGCCGACGTAGTTGTTCTCCGCAGCCATGGCGATGGAGATCATCTCAAGGGGCTCAAGCGAGATGCCATTGACCTTGCAGAGCGCGGACAGGAAGGCGATAGTGACGGCTGCCGAAGACGACAGGCCCCCGATGGGAAGGCTGCCTTCGATCACGCCGCATAGTCCGGTGGACAAGGTGTAGCGCTGCGCCAGCTCGAGCGTGGCGCCGCGCAGGTAGTCCGCCCAGTCCATCTGGCGTACCTCGGGTACGCCGCGGATGTGGAACTGGGCGCGTTTGTCGAACTGAAGCGAAGCCAGTTCGACGACGCCGTTGCGCTTCGGATGATAGGCGATGCTGATGCCCTTGTCTATGGCGAAGCCCGTGATCTTGCCGTGCTGATGGTCGCTGTGCGCCCCGATGGGGCAGATCCTGTAAGGACAGAAAGCCACGGCATCCGGGCTCTTCCTGTAGATCTCTTCGAATTTCTCTACGCAGTTCATCTCAATGGATTCTTGTCGGATTGGTACCAGGCGATGAAGGCGGCTATGCCTTCGTGCAGGCGTACATGGGGCTTGTATCCCACCTCATTCTCCAGGTGGGTGGTGTCGGCGTTGGTCTGATAGACGTCTCCCGCCTGCATCGGCAGGAAAACCTTCTCGGCCGGGCGGCCTACGGCCTGCTCGATCTCCGAGATGAAATCCATCAGCTTCACGGGATTGGAACAGCCGATGTTGTAGATGCGGTAAGGGACTCCGTTCGGGCAGTCCGCAGCCGCGGGGACATGGTCCAGGGTGCGGACCGTTCCTTCGACTATGTCGTCGATGTAGGTGAAGTCACGAATCATGTCGCCGCCGTTGAACACCTTGATTGGCTCCCCCTTCGTGATGGCCGATGCGAACAGCATCGGGGCCATGTCCGGACGGCCCCAAGGGCCGTACACGGTGAAGAATCGAAGTCCCGTGCAAGGTATGCCGTAGAGCTTGGCATAGGCGTGCGCCATGAGTTCATTGGACTTCTTGGACGCGGCGTAAAGGCTCACGGGATTGTCCACCTTGTCATCCTCCGAGTACGGAACCTTGGCGTTCAGGCCATAGACCGAACTGGAGGAGGCGAATACCAGATGCCTGACGGGATGGTTCCGGCAGGCCTCGAGGATGTTCAGGAACCCGACAAGATTGCTCTGGAGGTAGGCGTAAGGGTTGGTGATGGAGTACCTCACGCCAGCCTGGGCGGCGAGGTTGACCACCGCATCGAATCCCTCGGCGGCGAAGAGCGCGTCGAGCGCTTCCTTGTCGGCGATGTCCATCTTGAGGAAGCGCCTGCGCTCCCCCGTACAGAACTCGGCTATGCGTCCTTCCTTCAGGCGGACGTCATAGTAGTCGTTCATGTTGTCTATTCCGACGACTTCGTCTCCCCTCTGCGCGAGCGTGAACATCAGCTTCGAGCCGATGAATCCCGCGGCTCCCGTGACAAGTATCTTCATATTGAATGATTTATTTCGAAAAATCCTTGATGCGCTGCTCCTCGGAGAGCTTGCACACGAGGAGCGAGCCGTCCTTCTCAGCGACGATATAGTCCTCCAGCCCTTGCAGGACGACCTTCTTGAGCGAGGAAGTCCTGACCACGCAGCCCTCGCACTCGAACATATGTATGTCGGTGCCGACAGTGGCATTGCCGCTGGCGTCCGTGGAGGAATTGAGGCGGAGCGAGCCCCAGCTTCCGAGGTCGCTCCAGCCGAACGACGCCGGGATGGTGTGGATGCCTCCGGCCTTCTCCATCACGGCATAGTCGATGCTGATCTTCTCGCAGGTCGGGAACAGACGCGCCACAGTCTCCTCCTCCGCATCGGTATAGAACGACGGGGCCATCCCGTCCATTATGTCGGCGATGCCGGGAGCATATGTCCGGATGGCGGAAGTGATGGTGTCGGCGTTCCACACGAAGATACCGGCATTCCAGAGATAGTGCCCGTCGGCCAGGTATGCCTTGGCGGTCTCGAGATCTGGCTTCTCCTTAAAGGCGCTGACGGACAGGACTTCAGGAGCGACTTCCTCACCGGCGAGGATATAACCGTAGCCGGTCTCGGGCCTTGAGGGCTTGATGCCGACGGTCACGATGGAAATGCCCGTTGCGGTAAAGTCCAGGGCTTTGGAAATGATGCGGCGATACTCTTCGCCGTCAAGTACAAGGGCGTCGGAAGGAGTGACGACTATGTTGGCGTGGGGATGGCGGGCCTTGATCTTCCAGCAGGCATAGGCTATGCACGGCGCAGTGTTGCGCGCAGCAGGCTCCGCCAGGATATTGCTCTCCGGGATGTCAGGGAGCTGCTCCCTGACGATATCGATGTAGCTGTGCGAAGTCACCACCCACATATGGTCCGGAGGACAGACGGGCAGAAGGCGGTCGGCCGTCATCTGTATAAGGGTCCTCCCGCAGCCGAGCACGTCGATGAACTGCTTGGGATACTCAGGGGTGCTCATCGGCCAGAAACGGCTGCCGATCCCGCCGGCCATAATGACGACGTGTCTGTCCATAAGAGTCAGTTAACAGGTATAATGAATGGGATTGGTATCTACCGAGGTCATCTCGATGCGCAGGCCGGGGAAACGGTCAGCCAGGAAGTCGCGCAGCAGGTCCTTGGTGAACTGCTCGCTCTCATAGTGGCCCATGGCGATGAGAAGCATGCCGTCGGCATCGAAATAATGATGGTAGGATATCTCGCCCGTGATGAAGGCGTCGGCGCCCTTGGCGCGGGCCTCGTCCATGAGGAACGAGCCGGCGCCGCCGCACAGGGCGATCTTCCGCAGCGTGAGCCCGGAAGGATCGGTATGCATCAGGCACTTCACTCCGAAGGAGTCCTTCAGCCGCCTGAGGAAGTCCGTGGCGTTCTCGGGCTCAGGCAAAATGCCTATGACGCCCGAGCCGGCGGCACGGCCCTCGACCGAAGGCTTCTCCTCTATCCATTCCAGATCCTTCAGCCCGATGCGGGAAGCAATCCTGTAATTGACGCCGTCCTCGGCATTGTCGAGGTTGGTGTGGGCGGAATAGAGCGCGATGCCGTGACGCACGGCTTCCATCACACAGCGCTGCTGGTAAGTGGCTCCCGTGACACGCTTGAGCGGCCTGAAGATGAGGGGGTGATGCGACACGACGAGGTTGCAGCCCAACCGGACCGCCTCCGCGACAATGTCCTCGGTTATATCAAGACAGAGCAGGACGCCCGTCACCTCATCATCGATGAGACCGACCTGGAGTCCTGCGTTGTCGTAATCCTCTTGAAGCGCCAGCGGGGCCAGCGACTCAAGGGCATCAGCTATTTGCTTTATCGTCATTGGCATATGAGTTATATCCATATCCGTATCCGTAATGGCCGTAGTGGCCGTAATGGTATCCATACTTGTTTCCGAAGTACCCGGACTTGGATATCTCTGTGCCGTTGAGGATGAGCGCGAGGTTGTTGTACTTGTTCTCCTCGTAGAGGTTGTTGAGCTCGGAAAGCATACTCCTCTCGCAGAGGCCGGCACGGATGACGAAGAGGGTCCTGTCCGCACTCTGGCCGATGATCTGGGTGTCGGCTACTATCTCGATAGGAGGACAGTCGAGGAATACATAGTCGTACTCGCCCTTGAGCTTGGCGACCATCTGCCTGAACCTTTCGTCGGCGACCAGCTCGGTAGGGTTGGGAGGGATGACACCGACCGGAAGTACGAAGAGTGAATCATATTCGGGAACAGGGCAGACCAAAGCTTCGAGGTCATCAGTTTGTCCGCTGAGGTAGTTGGAGATACCCTTATGGGGTGATCCGACATACGTGGACAGCGATGCATGGCGAAGGTCGCAGTCGATGACCAGGACCTTGCGTCCCTTGATGGCGAGGGCTACGGCGAGGTTCATGGATATGAACGACTTGCCCGACCCGGGATTGAACGAAGTCAATGCGATGACATTGGCATCCTTGTTCTTCATCATGAACTCGACATTGGTACGCAGCACGCGGAAAGCTTCGTTGATGGTGTCGCGGCTGCCGCTCTTGACGAGGATCTCGCGTTTCTGGGAAGTCTGCTTCTGCATCTTGAGCGCACGCAGATACTTCCTGTTGCCCTTCATTCCCTCCTCGGTGAGAGGAATCTCGCCGGCGAACGGCAGGACTACATCCTTGACATCCTTCTTACCGCGTACCCTGGTATTGAGGACCTCCATAAGATAGATGGCCGCAAGAGGGATGAAGAGGCCGAGGAGGAGAGCAAGCAGGTAGATCATGCTCTTACGCGGGGCGGTGGGTCTCATGCTTCCGGTAGGAGGGTCGATGATACGGGTATTGTAGGCGGTGAAAGCCTGGGAGAGTTCGTTCTCCTCGCGCTTCTGGAGCAAGTAGAGGTACAGGGCCTCCTTGACGCTCTGCTGACGCTCGACCGACAGGAGGTACTTGGCCTGGGTAGGGTTGGCCGCGATGCGGGCGGTAGCCTGGCGCTCGGTACGCTGCAGCGAATTGATGCGGTTGCTGAGCGCAAGCTCCTGGTTGTCCATCGAGGATATCATGGCCTGACGCAGGCTGTTCAGGGAGTTGTCGAGCTCGACGACCAGAGGGTTGGCCTCGGAACTGGCTGCCACGATCTCGTTCCTGCGAAGGAGTTTGTCGTTGTAGTCGTTGATCTGGCTCTCGATGTTGGCGCTGGAGATACCGGAGTTGGAAGGCAGCACTTTGTTGCGGTTGGAGTCATCGGAGAGGGTCTCGCGGATGTACCGGGTCATATAGAGCTCGTTGTTCAGTCCCTGGATCTGCTCGTTGATGGCGTTGCTCTGGGACATATACATGCTCGAGGCGGCCTTGACGTCGGGGATGAGGTTCTGGCTCTTGTAGTTGGAGATATCGCTGTCGACGTTGGTGAGCTCCTCCTCGATCACGCCGAGGCGCTCGTTGATGAACATCGAAGTACTGACAGCTATCTGGTTCTTGTCGGCGACCCAGTTCTCATTGTACACGGCCACGACCATGTCGAGTATGTCCTCGGCACGCTGGATGGAGATGTCGTTGACAGTGAGCTGGACGACCTGGGACATCTTGTCGCTCAGGCTGACGGAGAGCTCGGAAGAATAGCGGGAAGTGGCGCTGCGATACGAAGAACGACGCACATGCACCTTGGGGTAGTCCTTGGCGGAGTAGTTGACGGTAGGGTTGACGACGATGTCGCCTATCGGGGTGGCAAGGGTGTCGGCGAAGGCGCCTTCAATCTTCGTCCCCCTCTCCACCGGCTCTCCGGACCTCATGAAACCGGACATGACGAACGCCCCGTCCTCGTCGAGATCCAGGTCGAACTCCATCGAAGCCTGCTCCGGCACGTCGATTATCTCGACGATGAACGGCTGGTTCGTTCCATACAAGGTATTCTCGTGGAAACGGCCGTCGGTCGTGTAGTTCATGTCGAGGTCGAGGCGCTTGACGACCTCCAGCATGCTGGACTTGGCGGAAAGGGCCTTGATCTCGTTATAGACGTTGGTATTGGTATTGAACAGGCCAAGATCCGAAAAAGCCCCGTCCTCGGTGGAGATGGAACGGCCGCGGGAGTTGGTCTTGATGAGGATCTGCGCGGAACGGGTATATACCGGAGGAGTCTTGAGAACGTAGAACACCGCGACTCCGAGGCAAAGGACGGCGGAGATGACGAACCAATGCCACTTGGACATGCATTTGTACAGAAGGTCTTTCAGCTGTACGGCCTCTTCCTGCTGATTCTGGGGGTTATTGTTGACGTTGCTTTCCATCGTTTTCAAGAATTAAAAAGCACGCAGGAGGAAAGTACCGACGCTCGTGGCGAGCGAAGCGACGGAGATCCAGAACGAAGTGCTGCGGATATTGTTGCCGTTGATGGTGGACTGCCTGATACGCATCTCATTGGGTTCGATATAGACGATGTCATCCTGCTGCAGATAATAGACGGGGGATGTCAGGACGCTGGCGGCAGAGCACAGGTCCACCTTGTAGGATGTCTCCTTGCCGTCGACCATACGGAGTACCTTGACGTTGTTGCGGTTGCCGTAAATGGTGAGGTCTCCCGCCTGGCTCAGCGCATCGATGATAGTGTACTTGTCCTTCTCGATGGGATATCTGCCGGGACGGCTGACCTCTCCGATGACGGAGACGGTAAGGTTCATGAACTCGACCGTAACGACAAGGTCCTTTGCAAGTTCACGGGAAATAAGCTCGTTCTTGATAAGCTCCGCGACCTCGGGCCGTGTCAGGCCTTCGACATGGACCTTGCCCAGGACGGGGAAATCGATGTCTCCGTCGAAATTGACTACGTATCCGGAAATGGCCGAGAGGCTGGTATTGGAGGAGCCCAAACGCTGCGATACATAAGGAAGATTATACAGCCTGGTCAGGTCGTCGTTGGACGTATTGACGACGATGGAGATCTTATCTTCGCGACGCAGGCGGATGTGGTTCACTTCCACCTGCTGTGAGAGCCCGTATTGGTCGGCATCCTGGAAATAGGAGATGTTGGTCGGTGCGGCACAGGAGGCCAACAGGACCACCAGCGCAGAGACAAAAGACAAAGTTTTCAAGTTCATATACGCTTCAATTATTATTCACTAATTGTATAGATTACAAAGGTAATCATTCCGCTCGGTTTTACAAAAAACGGGCTGATTTCTTTGTTTTATCATCCGCGTTTAGGTAACTTTGATGCACGATACTAAAAAAATCACGTATGAAGAGATTGTTTTTCTCGCTAATCGCCGTCCTGGCGATCGCATTTTCAGCCAACGCTGCCAACTACACGGTGGACGACAGCGCTATCGACGCCCTGATCGAGGCCTCCGTCGAGGTTTCCCCGCTTGAACTGATGCCCGAGGCAGCCGTTCCAGCAGCCGCTTCCCTCGTGTCCGGCAGCCCCAGCCCCGTCGCTTCGTTCCTGCTCTGCACCTTCCTCGGCGGGTTCGGCGTACACCGCCACTACATGGGCACCCGTCCCTGGATGTGGGCCATCTATGTCTTCACCGGCTTCGGCATCTTCGGAATAGTTCCCCTCGTGGACTGGGTCATGCTGCTGATAGGCCTTGTCGATGACAATATCGGCCAGTATTGCGGCAACACCCGGTTCATAATGTGGGCATAGCCTTGAAGAAGGACCGGACAATCATTTTCCTGGCCGCGGCGCTGCTGCTTGCCCCGACGGGCCTGTCCGCCCAAAGGCGGATCATGGCCGACGTCGAGGTCAAGCAGGCAGCCGGCGGCAAGGTCGCCACTGTCACCAAGCGCGTCCATTGCTCCAACGACGGACGCGCGGTGATTCATTTCCTCAAGCCGCAGGACTACATCGTGGTCACCAACCTCAAGGGCGAGACCAGGATGTACTTCCCCTCCACCAACGAAGTGGTCGTGGACAATTCCGCGTCGCTGACCTCGCAGGACGAGCTCGTCTCCGTCTTCATGAGCGGGCGCGCCGAGGACCTCGGACTCGGGCTGTTCGGCTACCGCCTGCAGTCCACCGCACGCGAGGACGGCCTCGTCAAGAAGACCTATGTCACGGACAAGTCCGGGGACATCCCCAAGGTCGAGATCGTCTATGACAACTTTCTCCCCATCTACTGCGGCTATGTCGATGCCTCGGGGAGAACCGTATCCAAGACATATTATTCCGATTACGCCCCTGCGGGAAGGACCATGCTTCCCCGCCGGACCACCAGCATCACCTATACGTCTCCGAGGGATTCCTCGGTGATGCGCACCATCTATTCCAACATCCGGGTCGACGAAAACGACCCCCTCTTCGATTTCGAAGTCCCTGCCAACGCCAAGGTAGTCACCCCGAAAGTCCCCGGACGATGAAACGCCTGTTTTCCGCCCTCGCGGCAGCGCTGCTGCTGTGTGCTGCCGGCAACGCACAGACCGTGCCCGGCAGGATGCTTCCTCCCGGGAGCATCGAGTTTTTCAAGGGGGCGGTAAGAAGTGACGGCGTCCTTCCGGCCATCCTGTCCACTGCCGACTACATGACGCGCAGCGGCCGCATAGGCTCCGCCCAGCGCCGCGCGCTGCCGGAAGTCCCGGCAGCCATCGCCGGCAGCGGGATCTATCCCGCAACAGTTTCCAAACCACGCGCTTACATCTCCAACGATTACGATTTCGTCGGATACCTCATCGGCAACGGCATGGAGAAGGACGCGGTCACCCTCCTTTCGAAGGTCCGCTATCACGACTCCGACACGCTGCAATACCTCAGGGGCTGGGCGGCCTATAGCGCCCGGCGGCTTGAAGACGCCGCGACAGCCTTCGACAAAGTCCCTGCCGACTCCCCTTTCCAAGACAAGTCGCTCTTCTACGACGTCATATCCAACGTCCACCTCGGCAATTACAGGAGGGGCGCCGAACTGCTGCGCGGCTACGGCGGGCCGTACAAGGAGCTCAAGAGCCTCGAAGAGGCCGGCATAGCCCTCCTGGAAGGCCGCGCCGCGGACTTCATCACGGCCTCGGACGGCTTTACCTATTCCCAGTACGCCCTGACGGAAAGCGAGCGACAGCTCCAGGGCATATACAATGAGAGATATTACGGCCGCTCGAAGAGCCCGGCGGTCGCCGCGGCAGCATCAGCGCTCGTCCCCGGCCTCGGAAAGGTCTATGCCGGAGAGCTGGCCGAAGGCATTTCCTCGTTCCTGACGGTAGGGTCGTTCGCCGCCATAACTGCTGAGAATTGGGCAAAGCACGGGCCCAAGAACTGGAAGACCATCCTTTTCGGCGCCTTGGGCACCGTATTCTATATTGGAAACATTTACGGGAGCTATGTCTCCGTAAGCATACACAACGATGAACTGAAAGATGCACAGGACACTGCGATTCTTTATCACATCCATATTCCTCTGCGCAGCGTTTTCCAGTGAGGCGCAGGAGCGGACCGACTGGGCGCTCAGGGCAGTCGAGTGCGAGCACGCGGCGTACACCGCCGAGGATCCGCGCGAGGCTGCGGAGGCCCTGGTCGAAAAGGCGTACTGCTACAGGCAGTGCGGCCGTTTCGACGAGGCCGTCGCTACGCTCGGGCGGGTCAGCATGTTCCAGCTGGCCCCGGAGCGCCGCGGGGATGTGCTGTATGAGAAGGAACTGTGCAGCTACCTCGCCGGAGATTATGAAGGCGCGGCGTCCTACATGGAAGAGGCCGGCGAGTCCAAGGACCCGCGCCGGCTCATGCTGGACGCGCTGGTCCTCGGCGGCTGCGCGCGCTGGGACGAGTCCCGCGCCCTGGCAGAGGACCTGGTGACCCTCCGCTATGACGGACAGGAGCGCGAGGCCGCGCTTGAGCAGCTCCGAGACCTTTATTCGAGGACTCCAAAGCTGAAAAAGGAGGGGCAGGCGGTGCTCCGCTCCTTCCTCCCTCCCCTTGGCCATCTCTACACCGGACACCTGTCCGAGGGATTGGCTTCCATGGGCTTCAACGCCGCCGCGGCCGGATGGATCGTGTGGCAGTGCCTGGGCGGCAACTGGATCACCGGCATCCTCGGCGGCGGGGTTGCGCTGAACGCCGCCTTCATGGGCGGGATGGAGCGCAGCGTCGAGCTCGTCGACGAGTACAACCGCGACGCGGCAGCCGGATTCAACGCCCTGCTGCGCGATGTTTTATTGTCTCACGGACAAGCAGAATAATTTTGCAAAAATTCATTAACAAAGCGACGCAACCTCCGTCTATTTAGTGTTTGAAATCCGATATGACCCACGAAGAGTTCAAAGCGCGATACCTTCCTCTCGGAGACGGCCTTTACAGGATAGCGTTCCACTACCTTGAAGACAGTTCCGATGCCAGCGACACGGTGCAGGACCTCTACGTCAAGCTTTGGAACTCACGGGACAAGCTCGACACGGTGCTGAACCCTCAGGCCTATGCCTATACGCTGCTGAAGAACATGTGCATCGACAGGCTCAGGAAGGACGGCAGGACGGTCGCGATGGGAGAGATGCCCGAGAGTTCGGGAGAAGATCCTCCCGACAAGGTACTGGCTGACAGGGAGGCCCTCAGAAAGGCGATGCGGTGCATCGAGGCCCTTCCTCCCAAACAGCGGGAGATCGTCAGGATGCGCATTTTCGAAGGGTTGGAATACGAGGAGATAGCCCGCAAGCTCGAAATGTCGGAGATCAATACGAGAGTACAGTTGAGCCTTGCACGCAAGGCATTGAAAAACAGAATGAAAAGCGAGTTGTAATATGAAAGGGAAAGTTAACTTGAGCATTCAGGAGCTCGACGCGATAGCGCAGGACAGCTCCGTCAAGGTGCCGGAAGGCTTCGGAGAGAGCCTCAGGACCGGACTCGACGCCCTCGATTTCATCTCAGGGACGCCCGCCGCACGCCCGCAGTGGCTGAGATATGCCGCCGCCGTCGCCGCATCCCTTGCGATCCTCGCAGGCATAGGACTCGGACTGAACGTCCGTCACAACCCCAAGGACACATTCTCCGACCCGGCACAGGCCTACGCCATGCTGGAAGCCTCATTCTCCTATATTTCCGCACAGATGGACAAGGGAGTGGCCTCGCTCACGCACGAGACCGAGTCCGTCTTCAGCAAAACAAACGAATTGATGGATAAAATAAATTGACCGGATATGAAAAAACTGTTCATCATCGCAGCGACCCTGCTGCTCGGCATCTTTGCCCATGCCCAGGACGGCAAAAGCATCTACAACAAGTTCTCCGACGAGGAAGGAGTCAGCGCGGTCTACATCTCCCCCTCGATGTTCAAGCTGATCGGGAAACTGCCCGAGATAGAAATCGGCGACAACGGAGAGAAGGTGGACATCACCCCCATCGTCAAGACCCTCAAGGGGTTCTACCTCCTGAGCACGGAAAACACCCGTGTCGTCGACCGCATGAACAGCGACGTCAAGCGACTTCTCGGATCAAGCGACTACGAGCTGATGATGGAAGCCAAGGACAACGGAGAGACCGTCAGGATCTACACCGACGGCGACGACAGCATCATCCGCTCCCTGGTGATGATGGCGATGGACGGGATGAAAGCCACGTTCATCAGCATGGACGGCCTGATCAACCGCGAAGCGCTCGAGAAGGCCATCGGATCGACGATGCGCTAGACTTACGCTGTTTTTTTCCGCTGCGAAAAAGCGGGGACCTGCCCTTTCGGCCGGTCCCCGTTTTTTTGTTCCGGGAAAAAATGACTATATTGTAGCGATAATGCGGATTTACTTCAATCAACACTCATATTAACCCAACAAAATCTATCTCAAACTTTATGAAGAAACTCATGCTCATCCTGGCTCTGGCGCTCTGCGCCGGCAGCCTTCAGGCACGCGAGTACCATGTGGCCAAGACCGGATCCGACACCAATGACGGCTCGGCCGCATCGCCTTTCCTCACCATCTCCAAGGCCGCCATGGTCCTCAAGACCGGCGACACTGTCACGGTCCACGCCGGCGTCTATCGCGAGTGGGTGGCGCCGCGCAACTCCGGAGCCGACGTGTACAGCCGTATCACCTACCGCGCCGCTGAAGGCGAGGAGGTCTGGATCAAGGGATCCGAGGAAGTCACCGGCTGGGTCCGCCAGGGCAAGACCGATGTCTGGAAGGTAGTCCTTCCCAACTCCTTCTTCGGCGACTGGAATCCTTTCGCCGAGCCGCTCGTCGGCGACTGGCTCAGCTCGACCAACAGCGCATATGTCGTCGGTGAGGTCTATCTCAACAACAAGAGCCTGTTCCAGGCAGTCGACCTCGCCGGAGTGCAGAACCCCGTAGTCCCGGAGCGCACCCGCAAGCCCGAGGACGCCACCCGCGCCTGGTACGTCGAAGTCAATGACACCGAGACCTCCATCTGGGCCAACTTCGGCCCGGGCGTCAACCCCAACAAGGAGCTCGTCGAAGTCAATGTCCGCCCGGCTGTATTCTTCCCTCAGCTGCCCGGCGTCAACTACATTACCGTCAAGGGTTTCCATATGAGCCAGGCTGCCACCAACTGGGCTCCGCCGACCGCCTTCCAGCAGGGCCTCGTAGGTCCTCACTGGAGCAAGGGCTGGATCATCGAGGACAACGTCATCAGCAACTCCAAGTGCGTCGGCGTCTGCCTCGGCAAGGACCGTGCCTCCGGCCAGAACCGCTGGACCATCGAGCGCACCCTGAGCGGCTTCAACCGCGAGCTCGAGGTCATCTTCCAGGCTGAGGACATGGGCTGGAAGAAGGAGAACATCGGTTCGCACATCGTGCGCAACAACGAGATCTTCGACTGCGAACAGGCCGGTATCGTCGGCCACCTCGGATGCGTGTTCTCCATCATCGAGAACAACTACATCCATGACATCAACGCCAAGCGCCAGTATGCCGGCGCCGAGGTCGGCTGCATCAAGCTCCACGCCGCCATCGACGTGATCATCCGCAACAACTTCCTCGAGAACGGCTACAACGGCCTCTGGCTCGACTGGCAGGGCATCGGCACCCGCGTCACCGGCAATGTCTTCTACAACAACGACCACACCGACCTCTGGACCGAGGTTACACACGGCCCCTGCCTCGTTGACAACAACGTGATGCTCTCCCCCAACGCCTTCCTCGAGTGGGGCCAGGGAGCCGCGTTCGTCCACAACATCGTCTCCGGTTACATCACCTTCCACCCGGTGACCGAGCGTTACACTCCCTATCACGCTCCCCACTCCACCAAGATCGTGGGCGTGATGAACTTCCCGGGAGGCGACGACCGCTACTACAACAACATCTTCACCATCGCCCCCGACTCCAATCTCGAGCACAAGGATGCAGGCACCTCCGTTTACAACGAGCGTCCTCCGTACTATGAAGGCATCTACCAGGACATGATGTCCCGCAATCCCCAGAACGAGAAGCTCAAGAGCTTCATCGAGCAGATGGCGGCGGGCAACAGCCAGCCGGCACGCTTCCAGCTTGCGATGCGCGTGGGCTCGAACCTCTACTATGACGGGGTTAAGAACTACGCCTACGAGGACAATGCCGTCAGCAGCAGCCTTGGAACGCAGATCGCCCTCGAGAAGCAGGCTGACAAGGTCGTCCTGAAGATCCGCGTCGATGACGCCATCAACCGCGTCAAGACTCCCGTGGTCGATACCGACTTCCTCGGCAAGACCTACTATTCCAACGGCTACTACGAGAATCCCGACGGCACCAAGCTCACCGTCGACCACGACTTCTTCGGCGCACCGAGAGGCTCCAACCCGAAGGTCGGTCCGTTCGAGAACCTCAAACCCGGGATGAACGAGTTCACGGTCTGGAAATTCTAGCATTTCCAGGTTCCCGACACCGAAGAGGGTGACTTAAAGTCCAGCTTTAAGTCACCCTCTTTATTATATGGTTTCCCGTATCTCTACACAAGAGAAAGGGCCACCTCCATCATATTGGTAAAAGTCTTCTCCCTCTCCTCCGGAGTGGTATTCTCACCGAGGACCACATGGTCGGAGATGGTGCATATGACAAGCGCGCGTTTGCCGGCACGGGCTGCGTTCATATAGAGCGCAGAAGCCTCCATCTCCACGGCCATAACCCCCATCTTGATCCATTTGTCCACAGTGGAGCTGTCGGAATAGAACAAGTCGGAAGACAGGATGTTTCCCACCTTGTAACGGATACCGAGCTTCTCGCAGGCTTCGGCCGCGCTGCGCAGCAGGCCGAAGTCCGCTATCGGAGCGAAAGTGCCGGGGAGCTCATACTGGTCGGCATAGTGGGAGTTGGTACAGGCGCCCATGGCCAGGACAAGGTCTCCGACGTGAAGGTCGGTGTCATAGGCCCCTGCCGATCCTATGCGGACGATGGTCTTGACGTCATAGAAGTTGAAAAGCTCGTAGGTATAGATGCCGATGGAAGGGATGCCCATACCGTGGCCCATAACGCTGACGCGCTTGCCCTTGTAGGTGCCGGTATATCCGAGCATGCCGCGTATGTTGTTGAACAATACGGGATTGTCCAGGAAATGCTCAGCCATGAATTTGGCGCGAAGCGGGTCACCGGCCATCAGGACGGTCTCTGCAATCTCGCCGTACTTGGCGCCGATATGGGGTGTAGGTGTATTGTTGGCCATAAGTTCCGTGTTTTTTACAAATATAAGAAAAAAAGATGACGGAGCGCCATCATTTCGATTCTCCGTCGAAACACTCGTCGAACAGCGCCCTGAGACGGGCCTTGTCGCGTATGAGGTCGCGAAGCTCGGCAAGCCTGGCGGAGTTGGGAGACTCGGGGATCCAGAGCTTGAGGTAGCCGCCTTCGGCATATTTCTCCTGCAGATGCTCGCAAGTACGCTGCCAGTGCCCTTCCCTGTCCAGTTCGGGATAGTGGCCGAGGCCGAACTGGACCGTGCGGCGGACGACCGTCTCCGGGACGATCTGGCGGTCCGCCTCGGCCACGAGGCGGCCGTAGATGCTCCGCGGCTCGTGGTCGGACGATGCGCGGTGGTCTTCGGCCGCCTGCGCCATCGTCTCGACCTGCTCCGCGGAGAACCACCGCCGCAATGCCGGGTCCTCGCGGATGATCCTGCCAGAAACAAGATGGTGGGTCTTGCGGTCCTCCGCCAGCCCGAGGTCGTGGCAGGCCGCGGCGACATAGACCATCTCGGGGTCGGCGTCATACCACTGCGCCAGGTCCATCGCCTGGCCGATGACATACCTTGCGTGGTCCTCCCTGTGCCCCTTGTCGAAGGTGGCATAGGCGGGAATGACCGTCGACTCTACATAGTCGACTATCTCCTTGCGCACTGATGGGTATTGGACCATTCCAAGAGTGTCGATTTAGGGCAAAATCCCCGTTAACAAAAATGTTACCTTTCTTAACTTATTTGTTTCTTCAATTATGAATCAAAGCTTTTGCTGAGAGTCATTCTGAAGCTGCTTCTTTCTGGCATAATAACCCGAGGCGAGGATCACGAGCACCGCTACGGTGACGATCACGGCCGTCAGGAGCATTCCGACGCCCACGGCGATGCCGATGGCGGCGGTGATGAAGATGCTCGAAGCGGTGGTGATGCCGGACACTCCGTCGTTGGTCTTGATGATGAGTCCGGCTCCGATGAAGCCGATGCCGGTGAGGATCTGCGCCGCGATGCGGCCGGGATCCCCGTTATGCAATTCGAGATTGGTCTGGCAGATATAGATGGAGGCCAGGGTGGCGAGGGTGGAGCCGAGGCAGATGAGCATGAAGGTGCGCATTCCCGCGGGATGCTTGTGGATCATACGCTCAAGGCCGATGGCGCCTCCTAGCAGGAGGCTGACTCCGAGTCTGGTAAGTGCAAGGGTTTCGGTTATTTCCATATTTCGCGTCGTTTCGTCGTTTACAAATATACCCTTTTTCCGAGGATTGTTCTCAAAATAAACGTATCTTTGTACAATATGCGACATATAATAACACATCTATAGACTTATGGCATTAATCGACAGCATCATTGCGCGCGCTAAGTCCAACAAGCAGCGCATCGTTCTCCCTGAATCGCTCGAAGAGCGCACCATCAAGGCCGCCGACATGGCTCTCGCCGACGGCATCGCCGACATCATCCTCATCGGCAACCGCGACGAGATCCTCGCCTACGCCGACAAGCTCGGCCTCAAGCATATCGCCGAGGCCACGATCATCGACCCGGCCACCAGCGAGAAGACCGAGGAGTATGCCCAGCTGCTCTTCAAGCTCCGCGAAAAGAAAGGCATGACCATCGAGAAGGCCCGCGTGCAGGTCCTCGACCCGCTGTATTTCGGCTGCCTCATCATCAAGAGCGGCGATGCCGACGGACAGATCAGCGGCGCCCTCTCCACCACCGGAGAGACCCTCCGCCCCGCCCTCCAGATCATCAAGTGCGCTCCCGGCATCACCTGCGTAAGCGGCGCCATGCTGATGATCACCCAGACTCCCCAGTTCGGCGAGAACGGCGTGCTGGTGATCGGCGACGTAGCCGTCACCCCCATGCCCGATGCCGACCAGCTGGCCCAGATCGCCGTCTGCACTGCGCAGACCGCCCGCAGCGTCGCCGGTTTCGAGGATCCCCGCGTGGCGATGCTCTCCTTCTCCACCAAGGGCAGCGCCAAGCACGAGGTCGTGGACAAGGTCGTAGAGGCCCTGGCCAAGGCCAAGGAGCTCGCCCCCGAGCTCAAGATCGACGGAGAGCTGCAGGCCGACGCCGCGCTCGTCCCCTCCGTGGGTGCCAAGAAAGCCCCCGGCAGCGAGATAGCCGGCAAGGCCAACGTCCTCGTCTTCCCCAACCTCGAGGTCGGCAACATCGGCTACAAGCTCGTCCAGCGCCTCGGCAATGCCGACGCCATCGGCCCCATCCTCCAG
>CAMJHW010000004.1 GCA_946405645.1 uncultured Bacteroidales bacterium | reverse complement strand
TGGAGGAGGAAGACGGAGGCTTCGGCGGCTTCGGCTCGCATTTCTTCGGCCGCGGAGGCTACCGTTACGGCAGCTCTTCGAGTGTGACTTATTTCAAGGAAAGGCGCGGCGGAGCCGGGCAGGCGCAGCCGTCCGTCCCGTCCCGCCCCGCGCAGACCGCGCCTGCGGCCGCGTCCCGCCGGCCCGTTGCCACGGCTCCGCCGGCCTCGCGCTATGACGAAGCCACCTTCGTGCCTTCGCCCATGCGAGATTTCAGCATCGGCCAGCGCATCGAGCACAACCGATTCGGTCCGGGACTCATCCTGGACATAACGGGTTCTTTCCCCGAGCTCAAGGCAAAGATATCCTTTGATGATTATCCGGAGCCGAAGACCATACTTCTCAAGTATGCCAAGATGCGCCCGGAGAAGAAACAGTAATCTCTAGAAAAGATAGTTGGACCCCATGATGAGGCCGAAATGACCGTCGTCCCGGTTCAGCGGCCTGGCCACCTCCACAGACATCACGAAGTTGCGGTTCATCACCAGTTTGAGTCCGGCTCCGTAGCTTCCGTGGAACTTTGTCGCATCCTTGTACGTTCCGCTGCCCGCCTGCATCTTGGTAACTTCTTCCATACGGTAGGGAGCCACTATCGCTCCGCAGTCGAAGAACGGGTTGGCGGCGATGTAGAACGCCTGGTTCCTCGCAATGAAGCTGAACAGCTTGACGCGGGTCTCGAAATTGCCCCAGACATACCCTCTTCCGATGAAACGGTTGTACAGGGTGCCGCGGATGGTGTTCTTGTTGCCGAGTCCTTCGTTGACGGTCTTGTTGACCACGAGAGAAGTGATGTTCTGAAGAATGTAGAAAGGAGGGTTGCCGCCGATTATCCCCTGGTACGCCAGATGATATGCGAACGTGAGCCGGTCGTTGTCCACGATGCCGACATAGTGGCGGAAATGCGCGCTGAGCCTCGTGTACTTGTAGCCTGTATTGAAGACATCGGGCGACCCCGTTACATACAGCTCCGACCAGATACCGCGTGAGGGGATGGTCGTGGCGTTTCGGGTATCATAGACCAATCCGGCGTTGAACTCGAGCACGTTTCCTCCCGAAGCTTCGTCCGGGCGTATGACCCCGGCCTCAATATAGCGGTTGTAGAGGGAATTCTGCGGGTCATAACCGAATTTCGGATCCAGGGAACCTATCTTGTACGAAAGGAAATTGACACCGGCAGCCCAGTCGAGCCCGTCGATGATCACGCCCTGGAAGGTGGCGACGGCACGGATGAACTTGCGGTCGATGTCGTAGTATGCCACTCCGTCCTTGCGGTCCAGCGCGCGGTTGACCGGAGTAGCGGAACCGTTGAACCCGTAGAAGTGATACATCGGGTTCCTGTTGTAGGCGAGAGCCGCGGAGAAGCGGATGCCAGGAATGAGGTATGCCGACTGGTATGTGAGTTTGAGACCGGTCTGGCCACGGGTATAGCGGGAATACTCCATCACGGCCTTGTGCCGGTAGTTCGGGAAGATGGATCCGTCGCCGTAGTCGAACAAGGTATAGTTGACTCCGTACTGTATGCCGAGGTCGTCGCTGTATCCGATCACGGGATAGGGAACGGAGTTGAATCCATGCTTTATCTTGTCCTGTGCGCTGACGGCAAAGGACAGGAGCAGCAAGGCTGCGATGGATATTGATAGTCTAGTTCTCAATCGACGCGGAAAGTCTGAATCGTGCTAATATAGCCTTTATTTTCATAAATCGGATGGAAATGGACAAAAATATCCCCGAAAACAAAGTTTCCGGGGATTTATAAGGTGTCAAGACAATTCTTCAGCAGGCTAGAATCCGCCTCCGCCGAATTGCTCACGCATGCGCTGCTGCTCCTCGGAGTAGGCCTTGTACTGGTCGGCGGTGAGGATCTTCTTGATCTCCTCGTCCTGCTTCTTCATGGTCTCCTGCATCTTGCTCATGTCGGGCATTCCGCCGCCTTCGAACATCTTGGCCATTTCCTCGTTCTGCTTCTTGAACAGAGCGGTGAGCTTGGTCTCCTGGTCCTTGTTGAGCTTGAGGCTCTGCTTCATCTGCTCGACGCGCATCTTAGCCATCTCATCGGGATCGAAGCTGAATCCGCCCGGGCCCTGGGCGCTGGCAGAGGACATGCCTGCGAAAAGCATCATTCCGGCTGCCATGAGAATCATCAAAAATTTTTTCATGATCTGTAGATTTTTTTGAGTTTTTGTTTCCTTGTCCATCCCCGGGGGATGGATTCTATCTTTGGACAGGGAATAATAGTGAAGGTTTAAAAACCTGCCCTATTTTTTTATTCTACTCCCCATTTTTGTGATTTATATATCCAAATTGATAAAAAACCGCAAAAAAAATGATATTTTTCCCAAAAATCCTTTGCGTTTCAAATTAGAATGACTACTTTTACATCGAAGTTTTTCATAGTTTAAGTTTAGGTTAAGTAGCGGGGCGGTCGCAGTGATGCGATTGCCCCGTGAAAATTTTAAACGAGCGCAAAGAAAGATGCGCTTTCTAAAGATTCATTTCTCCCCCCGAAGACAGTTATCTTTTTGAAGTCCGGTGTACTTCCTTTTATATAGATTTGATCCGGACAAAACCTTTACGTCATGAAAACTTCCATCCATTTCTTTTCTGCCGCCTTGGCCGGCGTTTTCCTTCTGGCTTCTTGTGACGCCTTCATCCCCGAACGGCCGCATGGCCGACTTTTCCTCCGTTTCCTGGGGGAGTCGTTCCCCGTTACACGAACCGCTTCCGATATTCCCGACACCAATGATTTTATCCTGACGGTAATCGATTCGGACGGCAACGAAATGTACAACGGCAAATATGGCGATTCTCCGGCATCTTTCTCCCTCCCTCCAGGGAGTTATACCGTTTCTGCCGTGTCTTGCGATTTCAAGGCTCCGAAATTCTCCGCTCCTCAGTTCGGCGACCGTCAGGTGGTTTTGGTGAGCACCGGAGTGGATTGCCACGCCGACCTGGTCTGCAGGCAGCTCAATTCCGGCGTAAAGCTCAACATCGCTTCGGACTTCCTGACGTCTTTCCCGAACGGGACTCTTCTCCTGAAGAACGCTGACGGGAAGCTTCTTTACGGGTATAAGGAAAAACGCATCGCGTATTTCAATCCCGGCAGCGTTTCTCTCGTCCTGAGCGACGGCGGAACGGACGAGACTGTCTTCACCCGAGTGCTGGAAAGCCGCGAGATACTCGTTCTGAACATATCCGCTCCTTCGGGCGCGTCCCGTTCCGGGAGCGGCATCAAGGTTGCGGTCGACACTTCAAGGCTCTGGAACTCCGAGGATTTTACCCTCGGTCAGGGAAGCTCCAGGGGGTTTGACATTTCGAGCGCATACAGCGTTTCGCAAGCGCGAAGCGAGCCTGGAATGGAGGATGTGTGGGTCTGCGGGTACATCGTAGGCGGCGACCTAAGTTCATCGTCGGCGTCCTTTTCCCCTCCGTTCAAGTCACGGACGAATATCGTGCTCGGCGCCCGGTCTTCCGTCACCGACCGCGAGCTGTGCCTGTCGGTCCAGCTCCAGAAAGGAGATATCCGGGATGCCCTCAATCTTGTGGACAACCCGGATATCCTGGGAAGGTATGTCTGGCTCAGGGGCGATGTCGTGGATGCCTACTATGGCATACCGGGCATCCGGAACATCACCGAGTACATGCTCAAGGACGACTAGTAGCCGAAGATGTCCTCGAGCGTCACCTGTTTGACCGGTCCGAGCGTCTTGAGGAAGTCGAGGTCGAGCAGGGATGCGTCGCCGAGGATGCCGTACACATAGGTGCGGTCCTTGACCCATTTGCGCTGGGTGGCGGCGAGGTCGTCGAGGGTGATGCCGTCGAGTTTGCTGAAAATGTATTTCTCCACCGGCTCGTCAAGTCCGAGCTCCTTGGAGGTCAGATAGCTGTTCAGGACGGACAGTCCGGCCTGTCTCCTGGTGCGCAGGCTTCCGTCGAGGGAGGACTTGGCTATGTCGAACGCCTTCTGCGACTCGGGCATGTTGTTGATGATCTCGTCGAATGCTTCCACGGCTTGGCGGAGCTTGTCGCTTTGCGATCCTATACGGGCATAGAAGGAGTAGCTGTCGTCTTTGTACGAAGGCGAAGAGAGATATGCGCCCGCAGAGTAAGCGAGGGCCCTGGCTTCGCGCATCTCCTGGAACACTATGGTGTTCATTCCTCCTCCGAAGTACTCGTTGAACACTTCGATGGCCGGAGCGTCCTCGAGGACGAATCCTTCACCACGGTCGGAGTACTGGATGTAGTTGAACTGCCTGGCGTCGTACGGGGCGATGAAGACCTTGGCCTCAGGGGTAAGGACCTTCTGCGGGTACTTGAGGGTCAGAGGCTCCAGGTCTCCGGCGACGTCGTGATGTTCGGCGAGCAGGTTGCGAAGCTCGTTCTCGCTCATCGGGCCATAGTAGAGCACCTTGTGCTGCTTGGTGAGGAGGTTGGTGACCTTGGCAAGGAGCTCCTCGGAGCTCAGTGCGGTCAGCTGCTCGTTGGTCAGCGTGGTGGACTTGACGAACTCCGGACCATACATTATATAGTTATTGAGAGCGGAGTTGCAGCTACGTTGGGTCATCTTGTTGACGGCGCGGCTCTGGAGCATGTCGGCCTTGAGTTCCGAGAGGATGTCCTCGTCGGCCTTGGCGTTGGCTACCAGGTCTTCAATTATATCGAGGGCCTTGCCGATGTTCTCCGAGAGACCCGATACGCCGTACCATGTCTGGTTGGTGCTGGAGCGGAGGAAATGGTTGCAGGCCAGTCCGTACATCTCGCTGGCGATATCCTCTGCGCTACGGGTCTCGGAACCGAGATAGCTGACGTAGTCGGTAGCGAAGGAAATGGCGGGGTCGGTGAGGTCGCCTTCGTCGAACAGGAACTCCAGGGTGGCGATATCGTTGATATCGTTATGCTTGTAGAGGACTTCGATGCCGGTCTGGGTGTTGAAGACGGACATGTCCTTGGAGTAGTCCACGAAAACGGGCTCGATCGGTTTCACCTCGCTCTCCTGGAGAGCGGTCAGGAAGTCGCTCTGCTTATCGCGGTTGGTGACGATAGGGGTGATCTCGGGAGCGTCGATCTTCTCGTTCTTGGGGTTGGGGCCTACGCGCTTGTAGGCGACCACGTAGCTGTTCTCGCCCAGGTACTTGTTCGCCCAGTCGACGATATCCTGCTTGGTGAGTTTGGACAGGCGGTCGAGCTGGTGGACGTCGTCCTTCCACTCATGGCCGTCGACGAAGGAGTTGACGAATGCCATGGCGCGGTTGCCGTTCCTCTCAAGTGCGCGCATCTGACTGAGCTTGAAGTTCGCGATGGAAGCCTTGACGAGGTTCTCGTCGAAGTCTCCCTTGCGCAGCTTGGCCACGCTGGCGAGCAGCAGGTCGCGGACCTCTTCGAGGGTCTGGCCCTGCTTGGGATATCCGTCGAGCAGGAACTCGCTGTAATCGGTGCGGGCATAGGCCATGCCTTCGGCTGCGAGGACCTTCTGCTGCTGGATGAGGTCGATGTCCATGATGCCGGCCATCCCGTTGCTGAGTACCGCAGAGACGATGTCGGCGGTCTCGCTTTCAATGACGCTGCCTCCGGGATACCTCCAGCCGATCATTACGAACTCGGCCTCGGTTCCATAGACGTCCTTCTCGACAGGGGAAGTGATGGGATCCTCGGGACGGCAGGTGAACACCGGAAGGTCGGGATTGGGCTGCCAGTCGCCGAAATACTTCTCCACGATCTTTACGAACTCGTCAGGATCGAAGTCTCCGGAGACGCAGATGGCGGTATTGTTCGGGACATAGTATGTCGCCTTCTGCTTCTTGATGGCCTTGATGGAAGGATTCTTGAGATGGTCGGAGGTGCCGATGACCGTCTGAGTGCCGTAAGGGTGGTTCTTGAACAGCACGGAGTCGATGGCCATCATGGCGTTCTCGCTGTCTTCGTTGAGGTACATGTTGTATTCCTCATAGACGGCCTCCAGCTCAGTGTGGAAGCCGCGGATGACCATGTTCTTGAAGCGGTCGGACTGGACCTTGGCCCAGTTCTCGATCTGGTTGGAGGGGATGTCCTCGGTATAGCAGGTCACGTCGTTGGAGGTGAAGGCATTGGTGCCGTTGGCTCCGATGATGGCCATGGACTTGTCATACTCGTTGGGGATCGAGATTTTCGATGCTTCATAGCTGAGGGAGTCGATCACGTGGTAGATGTTCCTGCGCTCGACGGGATCGGTCTTGGTCCTGTACACTTCGTACAGCTCTTCGATCTGGTCGAGTATGGGCTTCTCTGCCGCGTAATCAGTGGTACCGAGCACTTCCGTACCCTTGAACATCAGATGTTCGAGGTAGTGGGCGAGTCCGGTATTGTCCGCGGGATCGTTCCTTCCGCCTGAGCGGACGGCGATATAGGTCTGGATGCGGGGCTCTTCCTTGTTGACGGTCATATATACCTTCAGACCGTTCTCCAGAGTGTAGATCTTCGTCTTGAGCGGGTCACCCTTGACTGTCTCGTACTTGGGTCCGCAAGAAGTAATGGCGAGCGAAAGCGCCGCCATTACCAGGATAATCGATTTTTTCATATTTAATTAACTATCAGTCGTCGAGGCCTTCTATGGTCTGGATGGTGCCGTCTTCGTTGTAGTTCAGCTCGCAGACCTTGAGGCTGCGGAGACGGTTGATGCCCTTGGACGGAACGCTGTCGTGGTGGAAGAGCCACCATTTGCCGTTGAACTCCACGATGGAGTGGTGGGTGGTCCATCCGAAGACGGGGGTGAGGATGACGCCCTTGTAGGTGAACGGTCCGTAAGGATTGTCGCCTATGGCGTAGCAGAGCTTGTGGGTGTCACCGGTGGAGTAGCTGAAATAGTATTTGCCTTTGTACTTGTGCATCCAGCTGGCTTCGAAGAAGCGGCGGTCGTTGTCGGCAACAGTGATGGGCTTGCCGTCCTCGTCGAGTAGTACGACGGGCTTGGGATCCTCCGCGAACTGGAGCATGTCCTTGGCCAGCTTGACGACGCGGCCGGGAATGGCCGGAGCGTCGTCGGCGGGATAGGAGGTGCCGCAGTCCTTGGCGAGGTTGTCCTCGTAGCGCTGGAGCTGACCGCCCCAGATGCCTCCGAAGTACATATAGTACTCGTCGTCGTCATCGTGCAGGATGGCGTAGTCGATGGAGTAGCTGCCGCGGATCGGGTCCGGCATGGGCTTGAACGGGCCGGTAGGGGAGTCGGAGACGGCAACTCCGGCGCGGAAGATGTCGGTCTTGTCCTTTGCGGGGAAATACATATAGTACTTTCCGTCGCGGCCTTTCACCACTTCGTTGTCCCAAAGCTGGCGGCGTGCCCAGGGGATGTCCTTGATGTCGAGTACGTTGCCCCAGTCCTTGATGGGGGAGGTCATAGGGTCGTCTCCCTCGAGGGAGAGGACGTGGTAGTCCTTCATGTCGTACTCGCTGCCGAAATCGTCGTCGGGTGCGGCGGACTCCCAGTCGTGTGAAGGATAGATGTAGAGCTTTCCGTCGAATACGTGTACGGAAGGATCTGCCATGTAGTCTCCGGGAAGGAGATATCTTTTCTTGACTTTCTTTGCCATAAGCTGTTATTGATTGGTCCCGGGCGGGCCGGGAATGATGTTAATGACTATTCCGCAAGGTGTTTCGCCTCGATGGCGGTGTTGATCTCGTCCATGCGCTCGTCGGAGAGCTCATACTTGCTGATGATCCAGATGGCGAGGAGGAGCAGGATGGCGGGGATCACGCAGACCAGCCAGAGGATGCCCTGCTCGGCGAGCGGGGTCTGCTTGGCGGCATCGGCGTTGAAACCAACCCATGCGAGCACGAGGCCGGGAACCACTCCGCCAAGCGCCATGCCGGCCTTGAAGAAGATGCCGGTGAGGGCGTTGACGATTCCGGAGATGCGCTTGCCGGTGGTGTACTCGCCGTAGGAGATGACCTCGGGAACGAGGGCCCACATGTAACCGGTGGCGGTGATGATGCCGGTGGACTTGACGAACTGTGCGAGGCAGAGCAGGAAGAAGTTGGTCTTCAGGGCGGGGATGGACACGAAGGTGTACATCATGATCATACCGACGATGGCCACGCCGAGGAAGAGGTAGAACATGCCTTTCTTGCCGATCTTGCGCTTGATGGCGGGGACGAGGGGCATGAAGATGAACGCGGGGATGGTGCCGAGCCACATGAACAGGGTGGTGAGGAGCGGGGTGGCTCCAACGTTGAAGGTCATGAAGTAGGCGTCGGCGGCGTTGCTCACGGACATCATCGCGAAAGCGGTGATGAAGAAGAATGCGACGATGCGCAGGGGCTTGTTGCGGACGAACTCCATCCAGAGGTCACTGACCTTGACGTTGGAGGACTCCTTGGCATCCATCACGACCCTTTCCTTGCACTGCGTGAAGCAGAAGATAAGGAGCGCAAGTCCGGCGATGGCGAAGATGGTCATGGTGATGAACCATGCGCCAGCGGCGTCGGGGGTGTTGTACACGGCGGTCTGCTTTCCGGTCGCGGGATCGAGCACCTTGGGCGCGAAGATGGCGATGATCAGAGGCAGGGACTTGACGCAAAGGGCGCCGAGATTGGCCATGAACATACGGGTCGAAGTGAGGATGGTGATCTCGTTGGTGTCCCTGGTGAGGGAGGCGTTAAGGGCTCCGTAAGGGACGTTGACGAGGGTGTAGCACATCGACATGCCGACATATGTGATGTAGGCGTAGAGCAACGAGCCGCTGAATCCGTTCCAGAAGCAGAGGATGGCGAGTCCGACCAGCGGAATGCCGCCGAGGATGAGCCATGAACGGTACTTGCCCCATTTGGGGTTGCCTTTATCGACGATCGTACCGACGACCGGGTCCCAGAGCACGTCCACGAGACGTACGATGAGGAACATGACGGCAGCCACGCTGGGCTTGAGTCCGAATACGTTGGTGTAGAAGAAAAGCAGCCAGATGCTGATGGTCTGATAGATCAGGTTCTGCGCCATGTCTCCGGCGCCGAAGCCGATGCGCTGCTTCCAGTTGAGCTTGTAGAAGCCTTTGGCTTCAGTCTTGATTGCGTCCATATCTGAAATTGAAAATTGGTTTCAGTCTGCGTGTCCCACAAATATACGAAAACGTACTCTATGGAACATCAACTTTTGACGCAAAGTTTTCAAAAAATCCGGCTGGGGCCGTCAGATCTCCAGGAGTTTGTTGAGGGCTTCTTCCATCCCCTCCTCGGAGTATTTGCTTATGAACTCCTTGGGAGACAGGCCGAAAAACTCCTTGAACGAACTGGAGAAATACGAATGCGTGGAGAATCCCACCTTGTAAGCCACCTCGGAGATGTTGACCTTGTTGTTCACCAGGAGGTATGCCGCCTGCTTGAGCTTTATGGACTTTATGAAACTGCTGGGGGAGATGTTGATCGCCTCCTTGAGCTTCCTGTTCATATGCACGCGGCTCATGCCTATCTCGCGGCTGAGCTCTTCCACTCCGAAGTCGGGGTCGCTTATATGGTCCTTGATGGTTTCGATCACCTTGGGCAGGAACTGTTTCTCCGGAGACTGGATGGTGATTTCCTCGAAATCATATGAAACGTCGCTTGCGTACTTGTTGCGTATGGTCTCTCTCGTGGTGATGGCCTGCTGGATGGACGTACGCAGCAAGTCCACGGGTACGGGTTTGATCAGATAGCGGTCTGCGCCATTTTCCGTGCATTTGCGCAGAGTGTCGTCGTCCCATTGTGACGAGAGGATGAGCACGGGCACGAGGTTGGTGCTGGGATTGTGCTTGATCTTGCCGCACAGGTCCGCTCCGTCCATTTCCCCGCCCGTGATGAAGTCGGTCACGACGGCATCCGGGATGGTGCTGATGATCCTCTTCCAAGCCTCTTCGGCCGTGGCGCAGGTCTCGATGTTGAAAGCGTTGCGGAGTTCCATCCTCAAGTATCTCCTCATCTCGGCATTGTCGTCCACCAGGATGAGGTTCTTCTTGGACTTCAAGGCTTTGTCGGTTTCTTCTTCCGGCTGCTCCGACGACGTCTCGGGAGCCTTGTACACCAACGCTTCTTCCGACTCTTTTTTCCTTGCCTCCTCGATCCGGTTCATCATTCCGAGTATGTTCTCGGAATTGCGGTACATGAGCTCGTAATTCTCTTTCTTCTCCGGATCGGTTTCATTGTCGATGAGTTTGCGGAGAGGTGACATCACCAGGTTCAACGGTGTGCGTATCTCATGGGATATGTCCGTGAACATCTGGAGTTTGGTCTCTTTCAGCGCGGACTCCCTTTGCTCCTGTTTATGGAGCGAATCCTTCTTGCGCAATGCGATGATCATGGCCGCGGCTCCGGCGGCCAGCAGGATGTAGGCGAGACAGGCCCAGATGCTCTGATACCACGGGGGGAGAACCCGTATGCCGATCTCACGGATGGAATAATTGTCCTCGTCACCGTCGAAATATGCCTTGACGGTCATCGTGTACCGCCCTTTCGGAATGTTGGTGTATGTGGCCGAGCGTCTGATGGGGGAGACTGTCTTCCAATCGCTGTCGAAGTTCTGTAGCCTGTATGCGAAACGGATGCGGTCCGGGTTGGTGAATTCGGGAACCGAGTATTCCAGCGAGAAGGAGTTGGACGTGAAGGGGAGTACGATTTCCGTGGCTTCGGTAATGTGCTTGTCCAGGATGTTGTCATCACTGGACGCATCGTACTTGACATCCTTGTTCGCTACGGTCAGACGGGTGAACAATACCTGCGGGACATCGTGCAGCTTCTGCCTGACGACCTGCGGATAGAAGGCTGTCAGCCCTTTATTCCCTCCGAAGAACAACTGACCCCTTGAACTTTTGTAGATGGCGTTCGCGCGGAACTCGTTTCCCTGGAGTCCGTCGTATTCATAGTACCTGGTGAATTTGCCGGTCTGCTGGTTGATGCGTGTGAGTCCGTAGGCCGTGGACACCCAGAGGGACCCGTCGTCTCCTTCCAGGATGCCGCTGATGAGGTTGCTGGACAGTCCGTCGGACTCTGTGATGAGCCTGGTCTCTCCCTTGGTCTGGTCGAAACGTATGAGTCCGTCTCCTGTACCGAGCCAGATTACGTCATCCTTCCCTTCCTGAATGGAATAAACGCGTCTGCGTATCAGCTCCTGGTCGATATCCGCCCTGAACATCTGGCCCGTATCGGGGCTGTAGCACCAGTGTCCGTTGTAGGTCCCGATCCATAAGGTCCCGGACTTGTCGAACGTGAGGCAGTTCACCCATCTGTTTATGCCCCTGGACAGGGTGCGGACCACCTTACCGGTCGAAGGACTTATGATGGCCACGCCGTTGCCGTGCGTGCCGGCATACAGGAGGTCGTCGTCAGCGTCGTAGATCAGGCAGAATATCTTTTCGGATCCTAAGTTGATGTTGTCCGCAAAGCTCCGGAATCCTCCCGAAGGAGTGTATGTGACCAGTCCGTCCAGGTAAGTCCCTACCCATAGCGTACCGTGTCTGTCGAGAGCCACTCCCGTGACCGAGTCGTCCGGAAGTCCGGAATTGGAGCTGTTGAAATTTACGGAGCTGCCGTCGCTGTTCAGCAGGTAGAGTCCGTTTCCGTCGCTGCCGAGCCAGGTGCGTCCTCCCTCTTCGTCACGGCAGGCGGATGTCAGGCAGTTGGTCTCGACACCCGGCTGGTCACCTCCGCGGAAGCTGTAGTACTGGAAACCGAACATCGACTGCGGCACGATCATCAGTCCGGTCTGGAAAGCCGCGATCCAGATGTTGCCCTGACTATCCTCAAGCATCTTGTGGACCTTCCATCCTCCGGTCTTGTAAGGGACATTGGGGAATGAGAATGTCCTGAGGGTTCCATCTTCGTGTGAATATAGCTTGAAGCCTTCATTCTCCGTTCCGACAAGTATGCTTTCCCTGTCTGCGATGTGGAAGCGCTCGGTGGACAGCAGGGACATGGCTTTGCAGTTCCGTGCCTCCCGGTCCGTGGATTCCGTTACCCTTCCCGTATCATCGTCATATACGAGGATGCCGTGGTTGGACGTCGCTATGATGATGTCCCCGGACGTGCTGTCCTCGGTGAACGATGTGGCGATAATGCGCTTTGAGAGGCCGGGCTCCGTTCCGTCCCACATCCCTTCCAGGATGCTCTCTCCCAGCGTATTGAATACGAACATCCCTCCGAGTTCGGACCCGGCCCATATGCGTGACTTCGAGTCAATGAAAAGCACGTTGATGTTGCCCGAATGCTCGGGCTTCCTGAATCTCTCGCGTCTTTCCAGATCGAGTTCGTGGGTCTCCGAGTCTATAAAATAAAGCCCGAACTGTGATGCGGACACGAGAATCCCGCTCTTGCCGTTCTCCAGCGGCACTTCTTCGAGCCCATAGATATAGCGGTCCACTTCGTTGTCGCTCAGCGGGAAATCGGTGAAGGTATTGTATTCCGCATTATAGATCTGGAGTCCCGTGGACGTTCCCACCCATAATACGCCCTTACTGTCTTCGAAAACCTTTGCTACAAGCTCGCTTCCCAGCGTATTCTCCTTGCTTTCCTCATGGTGGAAGCCCATGAAATTCATGCCGTCGTAGCCGTAAAGGCCGTTGCTCGTCGCAACCCACAGCAGGCCGCCGGAGTCCTGGAACAGGTCGTTGATCTGCGTGCTGGGCAGGCCGGAGCCGGAATCATACAGTCTTGCGGTCTGCGCAAATACGGTGGATGACATGCAAATCAGTGCGAGTGCGGCGTATAATATGTGACAGCGTGGTTTCATTTGTCGCGTATTGATCTTGTGTTATTGTATTCAACAGTTGCAAATCTAACATTATTATTCTAATGAATGTGATTTAAAACTGACAAATACTGTCGATTTGGATATATTAGCGTATAATATCGACAGTGTTCCCTCCCTGACATGTTTTAATTGTCCATATAATTCAATTATTTCTTTTATCTGGAAAATATTTGTTAAATTATTTTATTTAACTAAATTTGACTTCGTCCTCGTACACGGGCTCTGTTTCGTGTCGTGACACTACCAACCATTAACTAACCTTAAAAGCAGTTCTATGAGATCAAAATTCGGATCAGTCTTCGGACTGTCTCTCCTGGGCCTGTTGATGTCCCTGTCGCTTAATGCACAGAATATCAATGTCTCGGGTACGATTTCCGACCTGAACGGCGAACCCGTCATCGGTGCGGCCGTTCAGGTTCAAAACACCACTCAAGGCGTCGTCACCGGCGCTGATGGAACCTACTCCATCTCCGTTCCAAGGAACGCCGTCCTCGAGGTCTCTTCACTGGGTTTCCGTACCCAGGTTATTCCCGTCGAAGGCCGTAACCTTATCAATGTCATCCTCGAAGAGGATACCGAGGCGCTCGAGGCCACTGTCGTTATCGGTTACGGTACGGCACGGCGTTCGGACGTGACGGGATCCATCGCTTCGGTCGGAGGTGAGACTCTCCGCGCCATTCCCGCCAACGATATCTCGCGCGCCATCGAAGGCCGCGTGGCAGGTGTCGAGATGACGCAGACCAACTCCAAGCCCGGATCTTCGATGCAGATCCGCATCCGCGGCCAGCGTTCGCTCTCAGCTTCTAACGATCCTCTTATCGTCCTTGACGGCATGCCGTTCATGGGATCGCTCTCCGATATCTCCCCGAACGACATCAAGAGCCTCGACATCCTCAAGGATGCAGCATCGACCGCCATCTACGGTTCCCGCGGCGCCAACGGCGTCATCATGATCACTACCTACAAGGGTGTGGAAGGACAGGACGCCCGCGTCTCTTTCAACGCATATACTTCCATAAAGAAGGCCGTCAAGTATCCCATGATGCCCAAGGACAAGTACATCCAGATGCGTGAGATGGCCCACATCTATTCCAACTCGCTTGACGAGTCCAATGATGTGTTCACCGATTGGCAGGATATGTTCTACCGTACCGGCGTCACCCAGAACTATGACCTGAACGTCACGGGAGGCACCCGAACCGGCAACTACCGTTTCGGTACCTCTTATTATAAGGACCAGGCCGTCATCCCGACCCAGGAGTACAACCGTATCTCCCTCACTGGAAGCGTGGACCAGCGCATCGGGAAATGGTTCCGCATCGGCTTTACGACCAATACGGGATACAACACCAATGACGGTAACCAGGTCGATATGTATTCCGTCCTCTCGAAGTCCCCTATAGTCAATCCTTTCAACGATGACGGTTCCTTGAAGGTCCGCGTCAACATGCCTTCGGACAACGACCAGTACATCGTTACCCGCGAAGTCGCGGAGAAGCTCCAGGCCAACGGAACCTGGGTCAACGAGACCCGTTCGATTTCGACCTACAACACCGGTTACGTCCAGTTCAACTTCCCCTGGATCGAAGGCCTTTCCTATAAGCTGAGCGGCGGTCTGAACTATCGCAACTCCAAGGGCGGTTCCTTCACCGGCGTCGGCGTCAACGGCTCCGCCACCTCCAACAACTCCGCTTCCTGGTCCTTCAACCAGACCACCAACTGGACGGTCGAGAACCTCCTTACCTACGACCGCATCTTCGCCGACAAGCACCACGTGAACGTCGTCGGACTCTATTCCGCGGAGCAGACCACTTCGCAGGGCCAGTCCCTTTCCGGAAAGAACATCCCCAACGAGCTCTTCCAGTACTACAACATCGGAAGCGCCGTGGCGTCCGACATCACCGTGAACGGCGGTTCGCACAGCCAGTACGGACTTCTCTCCTACATGGGTCGTCTGATGTACACCTATGACGACCGCTATATGCTTTCCGTCGCCGTCCGTTCCGACGCCTCCTCGCGTCTGGCTCCCGGACATCAGTGGCATACCTATCCTGCCGTTTCCGTCGGTTGGAACCTCCACAAGGAGAACTTCATGGCCGACACCCGCGGCTGGCTCGACGAGCTGAAGCTCCGCGTGGGTTACGGCGAGACCTCCAACCAGGCCATCAGTCCGTACGCCACCCTCGGTTCGCTCAGCACCACCGTTTACAACTTCGGTGACGAGAAATATGCTACCGGATACTATGTGTCCACCCTGCCGAACAGCGAGCTCGGATGGGAGTATTCCAAGACCTGGAACTTCGGTATCGACTGGTCCATCCTCCGCGGCCGCCTGCGCGGTACCATGGAGTACTACTCGGTTCAGACCAATGACATCCTCCTTTCCCTCGGCCTTCCTTCGACCGCGGGCGTAGGTTCCTATACCGCCAATATCGGCGCCACCGAGAACAAGGGCTTCGAGTTCACCCTCAACGCCACTCTGATCGACAGCGGCGACTGGAACTGGACCGCAGGCCTGAACGTCTATACCAACCACAACAAGCTCATCGCCCTCGCTGACGGTTCCGACCGCAACGAAGGTCAGGCCTGGTTCGTCGGTTATCCTCTCAACTGCCTGTATGACTACGAGTACGACGGCTTGTGGAACGAGGGCGATCCCTACATGGACATCCTCGAGCCCAGCACCTTCAATTCCCTCACCGGATACAAGGACGCTATCGGTACCATCAAGGTGAAGTATCACGGCGAGTATGATGCCAGCGGAGCTCCCGTCAGGGCATTCTCCTCCGACGACCGTGTCCCGATCGTAACCGATCCCAAGTTCGCCGGCGGTTTCAATACCAACGTCAACTGGAGGAATTTCGATTTCTCCGTCATCGGTGCGTTCCAGTGCGGAGGTATCCTCCTGTCCTCGCTCCATACCGGCAACTCTTATCTGAACATGCTCACCGGCCGCCGCGGCCAGATCGACGTGGACTACTGGACTCCCGCCAACACCAACGCCCGTTACCCGAGGCCGGGTTCGATCCTCAGCGGTGACAATCCGAAGTGGAATTCGGTCCTTGCCCAGTACAACGGCTCGTACGTCAAGATCCGCACCATCACCCTCGGCTACAGCCTGCACAGGATGGCAGCCCTCAAGAAGGCCGGCATCTCCAACTTCCGCATGTACTGCACCCTTCAGAACCCCGGCATCGTCCTCTTCTCCGACTTCTTCAACGAGACGGGGCTCGATCCGGAACCGAACGCCAACGGCGGCTCCACGGCCTCCGGCCGTCCCGGCCCCAGCCGTCTGTCCTATGTCGGATACAATACTCCGAATACCCGCAATATCCTCTTCGGCGTCAACTTAACCTTCTAATTGCACAGGAATATGAAAAAGAACAGAATCATCATAGCCCTTGCAGGCGCGGCCCTTCTCCTTTCCTCTTGCAACTTCGTTCTCGAAGAGCATCCGAAGACCCGCTATACGCCTGACTTCTTCACGACCCAGGCCGGCGTCGAAGGCGGTCTGACCGCACTGTACACCCATATCCGCACCATCTACGGAAATGCGTACACTTACAACTTCCTGACGACCGGTACCGACGAGGCCACTTACGCCCAGTCCGCCGACGGCAACTTCAAGACCGCCGACATGTCCGGAAACGGTCTCATCTCTCCTTCCAACGGCAACCAGGGAAGCTTCTGGTCCTTCACCTATATCAATACTGCCAACGGTATCATCGAGAATGCGGCTTCAGTGGGTCTCGATGCGTCCCTGATCGCGGAGGCGAAGTTCTTCCGCGCGTTCGAGTACTTCACGATGGTCCAGATGTTCGGCGGTGTTCCGCTCGACCTGGGTTCCGGCGAACTCGCTTTCAACTCCACCCCTGTCCGCACCTCCGTCCGCAACACCGTTCCCGAGGTGTACACCAGGTGCATCTTCCCTGACCTGAAGGAAGGCGTGTCGGCCCTGCCGGCCAAGGGACGCGTCAGCGGAGCAGTTACCAAGACTGCGGCCCGCATCCTTCTCGCCAAGGCATACCTTACCTATGCATGGTGGCTCGAGAACCCCAAGAATATCCCTACCTATCCCGAGTGCTCCCGCACCGATCCGGACGGGCACGATGCCAAGTGGTATTTCCAGCAGGCCTATGACCTCGCCATCCAGGGTATCAACGATCCCGGTCCGTTCGGCCTCGAGGAATATTTCTACAAGGTATATCTCGGATCCAACGACCGCAACAAGGAGCAGGTATTCTATGCCGACCACACCGAGAACAGCGAGCAGTACAACGGCGCGAGCCTTTCCTACGGCTCCGGCGGCGGCCAGGACAACTTTGCCAGCTGGATGCTTCAGTGGAACTATCCCAACATGACGGCCGTCTCCAACACGGGTGCCAGGATCAACCCCGTCCTCCGTACCGACAACCAGTTCCTCGGACGTCCTTGGACCCGTATGGCTCCCACCCAGGAGGCCCTCGCCACCTTCGACCACAAGGACATGGATTCCCGTTTCGACGGCACCTTCACCTGGATCTACCGTACCAACTGGGCCCAGGGCGGCAACAAGTCCGAGTGGGTCGAGGGACCTAACGGCAGCCATATCGGCATGGGAGAACCCTTCCTCGTGTTCCTCTTCGAGGACGATCCTACCGTGCAGTACAGCAATGACGCGAGCCAGGAGGTAGTCGGCGTATCGCCCAACTATGACTACTATGTGATCAATCCGAGCGGAGTCAGCCGCAACGCCTATCCCGGCATCTGGAAGCTCGGTCCTTACCGTACCAACACTTCCGGAACCGGCCAGCCGAACGCCGCTTCGACCCGTCCGTTCATCATCCTCAAGTTCTCCGAGTTCTACTTCATCGCTGCCGAGGCCGCCGTCAAGGGCGCTTCGGGCAGCATGAGCGCCCGCGACCTCCTCAATGTCCTGCGCGCCCGCGCAGGCAAGTGGGAGTACAAGAACAACGAGGCCGTGGACTATGTCGCTGACTTCAGCGCCGAACTCACCGCCGAGACTCCACAGACCATCACCATCGATTATCTCCTCGACGAGAAGATGCGCGAGAACTTCGGCGATGGATTCCGCTGGTTCGACCTGGTCCGTACCCAGACCTGGGCCGAGCGCGCCGCCTCCTACACCATAGCGGGAGCAGGCAAGGCCGACCACACTCCCGTGGTCACCAAGCGCGACATTCAGCCTTTCCAGTATCTGCGCCCCATCCCGCAGGGACAGATCGACGCCATGATGATGGATGACGCCGAGAAGGCCGCATACCAGAACCCCGGCTATCCTACGGAATAGTATAACTGAAACCTTTACCTGTATCGGCGGACGGCGAGTCGTAACGGCTCCCGTCCGCCTTTTTTTGTGAATGATGCAAAAACGACAATAATGATTCCCTTTCCTGTACGTTTTTCCGGAAAAATCACTACCTTTATGCATTGAATTAATAACACCCTAACAAGTAAAGGAAAACAATGTATTCTCTAGGTATCGACGTCGGTTCTTCGTCCATCAAGGTCTCCCTTCTGGATATCGAGAAGGGCATATGTGTGACTTCTTCCACCAATCCCAAGGTTGAAATGCCCATCTCCGCTCCTGAAAAAGGCTATGCGGAGCAGAATCCAGAAATGTGGTGGAAATATATCCGCGAAGGTGTCGAAGACATCGGTTCGCGGTGCGACCTCAAGCAGCTGGCCTCCATCGGCATCTCTTACCAGATGCACGGCCTCGTTGCCCTCGACAAGGACGGCCGCCCCGTGCGCGATGCCATCATCTGGTGCGACTCCCGCGCCGTATCCACCGGTGCCGAAGCCCTTCAGGCCATCGGCTACGACCGATGCATGACGCACCTGCTCAACTCCCCGGGCAACTTCACGGCTTCCAAGCTGGCCTGGGTCAAGCGCAACGAACCTGACGTTTACGCCAAGATTTGGCGTTTCATGCTCCCCGGAGACTATGTCGCATACCGCCTGACCGGCGAGGTCACCACCACCGCCACCGGTATGTCCGAGGGCATCCTCTGGGATTTCGTCGACAAGCGCCGCGCGCACTTCGTGGCTGACTATTTCGGCATCGAGTCCGACAAGTTCTGCCCCGTCGTCCAGGCCATCGGCGTCCAGGGTTACACCACTCCCGCCATCGAGGAAGAGCTCGGCATCCCCGCCGGCACTCCCGTTTCCTACCGTGCCGGCGACCAGCCCAACAACGCTTTCTCGCTCGACGTCCTCAAGCCAGGTGAGATCGCTGCCACCGGCGGCACCAGCGGTGTCGTCTATGGTGTCACCGACGTCCCCAAGGCCGACCCTCAGTCGCGCGTCAATACCTTCCTTCACGTCACCTCCGCGGAAGTCAACGAGCCCCGTCTCGGCGTGCTTCTTTGCATCAACGGCACCGGTATCATGAACTCCTGGGCCCGTCGCAACATCTCCCCGGAGCTCTCCTATCCTGAAATGAACGCCCTGGCCTCCACGGCCCCCGTCGGAGCCGACGGCATGCTCGTCCTGCCGTTCGGCAACGGCGCCGAGCGCGTGCTCGCCAACCGCTCCACCGGCGCCCGCATGATCGGCATCGACCTGGTCCGCCACAGCAAGGCCCACATCCTCCGCGCCATCCAGGAAGGCATCGCATTCTCGTTCCGCTACGGCATCGATATCATGAAGGACCTCGGCCTCAATCCCGGAGTCATCCGCGCAGGCAAGGCCAACATGTTCCTCAGCCCTCTCTTCCGTTCGACGCTGGCGACTCTCTGCGACTCCCGCATCGAACTGTTCGACACCGACGGCGCGCTCGGCGCAGCCCGCGGTGCAGCACTCGGCGCAGGCATCTACAAGTCCACGGACGAAGCCTTCGCCAACCTCGAGAGACTCGACGTCATCGAGCCCGAGGAGTCCTGGAAGCAGCCTCTCGAGGTTGCCTACAGCCACTGGAAACAAGAAGTCAGCAATTCACTCAAATAATCTTATTTACTACTACTTATTAATTATGGCAAACAAAGAGTACTTCCCGGAGATCGGGAAAATCAAGTTCGAAGGCAAGGATTCCAAGAACCCGCTTGCATTCCATTATTACAATCCCGACCAGGTCGTCTGCGGCAAGCCGATGAAGGACTGGCTCAAGTTCGCTATGGCATGGTGGCACACCCTCTGCGCAGAGGGCAGCGACCAGTTCGGCGGACCCACCAAGTCATTCCCCTGGAACAAAGCTTCGGATCCCATCGCAAAGGCCAAGCAGAAAGTCGACGCCGGTTTCGAGATCATGCAGAAGCTCGGTATCGGATACTATTGCTTCCACGATGTAGACCTCATCGACGAGCCCGCCACCATCGAGGAGTATGAGGCCGATCTCAAGGAGATCGTCGCTTACCTCAAGGAGAAGCAGGCCCAGACCGGCATCAAGCTCCTTTGGGGCACCGCCAACGTCTTCGGTCACAAGCGCTACATGAACGGCGCCTCCACCAACCCTGATTTCGACGTCGCAGCCCGCGCCATGGTCCAGATCAAGAACGCCATGGACGCCACCATCGAGCTCGGCGGCGAGTGCTACGTCTTCTGGGGCGGCCGCGAGGGCTACATGAGCCTCCTCAACACCGACATGAAGCGTGAGAAGCAGCACATGGCCACCATGCTCGGCATGGCCCGCGACTATGCACGCGGCAAGGGCTTCAAGGGCACCTTCCTCATCGAGCCCAAGCCCATGGAGCCGACCAAGCACCAGTATGACGTCGACACCGAGACCGTTATCGGTTTCCTCCGCGCCAATGGTCTTGACAAGGACTTCAAGGTCAACATCGAGGTCAACCACGCCACCCTCGCCGGCCACACCTTCGAGCATGAGCTCCAGTGCGCCGTCGACGCCGGCATGCTCGGTTCCATCGACGCCAACCGCGGTGACTACCAGAACGGCTGGGATACCGACCAGTTCCCGATCGACCTCTACGAGCTCACCCAGGCCATGATGGTCATCCTGAAGAACGGCGGCCTCGTCGGCGGTACCAACTTCGACGCCAAGACCCGTCGCAACTCCACCGACCTCGACGACATCATCATCGCCCACGTCAGCGGTATGGACATCATGGCACGCGCACTCCTCGTCGCTGCCGACGTCCTCACCAAGTCCGAGCTGCCCAAGATGCTCAAGGAGCGTTACGCTTCCTTCGACTCCGGCAAGGGCAAGGAGTTCGAAGAGGGCAAGCTCACTCTCGAGCAGGTCGTAGAGTACGCCAAGACCAAGGGCGAGCCCAAGGCCACCAGCGGCAAGCAGGAGCTCTACGAGACCATCGTCAACATGTACATCTAATTCCGATTAGATAATTTCACTTTTCACTTTGTAAAGCGGCCGCCCCATCCGGGACGGCCGCTCTGCATTTCATATTTCGTCGGATCGTCAGATCTTGGTCTGGGCCTTCTGACGGATATCGTCGGAGGCGGAGCCGAGGAGCAGCTCGATGCCGCCGTGCTCGAGGACCCAACCGTTGGTATCGACATCCCAGTAGCGCAGGTCGTCGAACGGGATCTCCAGGGTGACGGACTTGGTCTCGCCGGCACCGAGGCTGACGCGCTCGAAGGCCTTGAGCTCCTTGAAAGGCCACTCGACCTTCGAGTCGATACGGCGGACGTACAGCTGGACGACTTCGTCGGCGGGCATAGAGCCGTCGTTGGTGAGGTCGAAGGTCACCTTGACGGTTTTCTTCTTGGCGGAGACGTTCATCGGGCCATAGGCGAAATCGACATAGGAGAGGCCGTGGCCAAAGGCGTACATAGGCGGAACGTTCTTGGTGTCGAACCAGCGGTAGCCAACGAGGGAACCTTCGGTATATTTGGACTCGGGAGAAGGCCTGGGGCCGCGGCGGCCGCCCTGCTGGCCGGCCATGTCCTGGCGGTAGCGCTCGGTGAAGAGGTCGCCGCCGGTGGGATCGGCGTTGGGGAAGTTGCCCAAGGCGAAGGCAGGGGAGTCCTCAAGCTTGACGGGGAAGGTGAACGGGAGCTTGCCGGACGGCGCGATGTCGCCGAAGAGGACTTCGGCCAGCGCCGTGCCGCCCTCGGTGCCGTTCCACCAGCCCTGGACGATGGCGGGGGAGCACTTGACCACCTGCTGAAGGTCGGTGGGACCTCCGGAGATGAGGACTGTCACGAGCTTGGGGTTGGCGGCCGCAAGCGCCGAAACGATTTCCTCCTGGCCGACCGGGAGCTTGATGTCGCGACGGTCGCTGCCTTCGGTCTCTATGCTCTTGTTGGTGCCACCGAAGAAGATGACGACGTCGGCGTCCTTGGCGGCTTCGACAGCCTCGGCGAGCAGGGCCGGATCGGCGGGCTCGTCGATGGCGGTCGCCACGAGAGGATCAGTGACTGCGGGGGCGTTGCCCCAGCGGCGTCCCGGGAAGTTCTTGTAGCCGGGGGCGTAGACCACTTCGACGGCGTTGCCGGCGCGCTTCTGGATGCCCTGGAGGGGAGTGATCTCGTAGAGAGCCTTCACGCCCGCGCCGACTCCGCCGGACTGAGTCTTCAGGACGGCGTTCTGTCCGATGACGGCGATTTTCTTGATACCCTTGGAGAGAGGCAGGATGCCTCCGTCATTCTTGAGGAGGACGATGGATTTCTCGGCTACCTGGAGAGCAATCCTCTGGCTTTCCGGCTGGGAAGTCATCTGGGTGTTGGCTATGTCGGCGGGGATGGCCTCGATGGCATAACGGACGCGGAGGATCTGGCGGACTTTCTCATCCACGAGGGACTCGGTGAGGGCTCCCGTGGCGATCGAGTCGATGACGGGCTGTCCGAGATAGTTGCTGCCGGTCATCTGGACGTTGAGGCCGTGGAGCATCGCTCCCATCGTGCTGTGGGTGCCACCCCAGTCGGAGACGGTGAAGCCTTTGAAACCCCATTCGCCGCGGAGGATCTCGTTGAGCAAGTGCTCGTTTTCCGAGCAGTATGCACCGTTGACCTTGTTGTAGGCGGGCATCACGCTCATCGCTCCGCCTTCGCGCACTGCGCGCTCGAAAGGCTTGAGGTAGATCTCGCGCAGTGTACGCTCATCGACCTGGGCATCGACGCTGCCGCGGTTGGTCTCCTGGTTGTTCACCGCGAAATGCTTGATGCAGACCGCGGTCCCCTGGTCCTGGACTCCCTTGGTATAATAGAGCGACAGGAGGGCAGAGAGAGCCGGGTCCTCGCTGAGGTACTCATAGGTACGTCCTCCGACAGGAAGGCGCTGGATGTTGACGGCGGGGCCGAGGATGACATCCTTGCCGCGGAGGCGGGCTTCCTTGCCCATTCCGGTGCCGTAGAGATAGGCCATTTCCTTGTCCCAGGTGGCGGCAAGGGCGGAGCCCGTAGGGAAATAGGTGGCGGAGTCGAGTTTCCAGCCGGCGGGCTGGAAACCGTTCGGCACGCCCTCTTCGCGGATGCCGAACGGGCCGTCCGCGTAATTCATGTCGGCTATGCCCAGGCGGGGAACGCCGGCCGAGGACATGTTGGTCTTGCTGTGGAGCATTTCGACCTTTTCCTCGAGGGACATCTGGGCGATGATGGCGTCGATCTTCTTGTCGTTGACCGTGAGAAGGTCCTGCGGAGACTTCGGACCTGCGCAGGCGGCTGCGAGCAGGACGGCTCCGATGAGGCTGATGGTGGTTTTACGCATGTTCTGGTATTGGTTGGTATTATTTTCAGAACTACGAAGTTACACAGACTTTTCGGGATTGTCAAGTTCGCAGCGCTGGCAGGCAAAAAAAAGGTGATCCGTTTCGGGATCACCTTTATGACAAGCAAGAACTCTTACAGCTGGGGAGCGGGAGTCTGTGAAGGAGGGGTGGTGGGAACCTCGTGGTATCCTCCGCCACGGCGCATACGCTCCAAGAACTGTTCGCGAAGCTCTTCCGGGATGTTGTCGAGGTTGAACTCGGCCTCGGGGCGCAGACGGAAGTTGTGGCGTCCGTCGCGACGGGCCGACCAGCGTGTGTACTGCTCCTCTGTGAGGATCTTCTTCATCTTCTTCTCGATCTTGATGCGGGCCTTGATGTCGGCCTGGGTCTCCTCGAGGGCCTCGAGGCGGCTCATGGCCGCGATGCCCTGCTGCAGGTCGGGATTGTTGGCCGCTTCGGCGGGCATCTCGATCTCAGGACCGCCATTCTCTCCCTGGGCTGCACCAGGGGCTCCGGGGAACCCGCCACCCATGCCAGGACCGCCGGGGAATCCACCGCCCATGCCAGGGCCGCCGGGGCGTCCGCCACCCATTCCGGGGCCACCGGGACCACCGGGACCACCGGGGAATCCGCCCATGCGAGGGACGCCGACACTGTGCATGTGGTTCATGCGACGGTCGAGCTCCTTTTTGTTGAGCTTGGCGATCTTCTTGACCTGCTGGGGAGTGAGCTGGAGCTCACGGCCCAGCTGCTCGGCCTGATAGTTGGCCAGGGCGGTCATATCGACGACTCCTCCGTTGTACATGCCGAAGCCGCCGCCGGGGAAACCGCCTCCGCGAGGCCCGCCCGGGGGCATTCCGCCACCGGGGAATCCGCCGCCGCCCATAGGCGGCTGCGCAGCTGCAGAACCGCATACGAGAGCGATTCCGCATGCGATCATAACAATCAGTCTAGCTTTCATCTTGTATGGATTTAGAATTGAACACATTTTGGTGGTTAGATACTTCTTGTTTTCAAAGGTTTAAATCCAGGAGTGAAAAAAGGCCGCAAACAGGCGGCCTCGTCGTGGAGCGGGATACGGGAGTCGGACCCGCCTCCTTGGCTTGGGAAGCCAATGCACTACCGATGTGCTAATCCCGCGTTGCGATACAAATATAGCTATTTTATCGAAGTTCGCAAAAATCTTTGTACCTTTGGAATGACTGTAAAACGACCAGGCGATGAGGTTCCTGCTTATCAACCAACCGATGTTCAACAGGGGTGACGAGTCCGCGCACAAGGCTCTGGTTTACGCCCTTCTCCAGCATTTCCCGGAGTGTACGATAGAAGTGCTTTTCACAGACCGTCCCCAGGAGGCGGTGGAGGAGTGCAGGGTGGACGACCCCAGGATGACCTATACCAATCTCCCCGTGACCGAGAGGTATCTCAATACCTATCTCAAACGCCTCGTATGGAACCTCCGCATCCTTTGGTTTCTGAATCCGGTTGCCCGCGCCATAGCCAGGCGCTGCCGCAAGGCCGACTGGGTCATCTCGTCGCCGGGCGACAGGAGCCTCGGCTCCCGCTATGACTGGGACCATCTGTTCTTCGTCTCCATAGCCGAGTATGCCGGCCGCCGTGTCGCTTATTACGGCCGTTCGATAGGACCTTTCGTCGATGACAGCAGCGTTCACCATAGGTTCAACCTGCTCTCCCGCAGGGTGTTGAAGAATGCCGACTTCATCTCGCTCCGCGACCCTGAGTCCTGCCGCATTGCCGACTCCATGGGACTGCAGTATTATTCTACTTTGGATACTGCCTTCCTATATACTCCTATGGTACAGCTTCCCGGCGAGGTCAGGGATGCGATAGGGGAGGGTGAGTACATCGTGCTCGTACCCAATTACCTTATCGGCAACTCGAAGGATTTCAAAGGAAAATCCACGCCGGTGCAGGTCAAGCTCTTCTTCGCGGAGCTGTCGCGCCGCATCCTCGAGCAGTTCCCGGAGTGCCGCGTGGTCATGCTCCCGCAGTTGTTCTGCGGCACTGACTACGCTACCACCGACTATGCCTTCTTCCGTGACATCGCGGCGGATGTTGCCGACGACAGGGTGGTCGTCCTGCCTGACACGCTCCCTTCGGAGTGTCATCAGGCCGTCATATCCGGCGCGAAATGCGTCGTCGGCGCCCGATACCACGCCATCGTCTTCGCCATCAACAACAATGTCCCCTTCGTGACCCTCAATTACGAGCGCCGCATACTCGGTATGCTCGAGGCCCTCGGCAAGCAGGACCGCGTCGTGGACATCACGCTGGCGCTGGAGCCGCCGCGCGGACGCCGGCCCGTGGCCGAGGTCCGCGTCGGGGAGCCCGTCGCCAGCGCGCTCACCTTCGAAGCCGAGGTCGCGATCGCGCGCATCCTGGACAGGATGCAGCGCCTCGCGCCCGACGAGGAGGCGCGCCAGAAGGCCAAGCGCGCCACCTCCGACTGCTTCGACCGCCTCGCCGACGCCATCCGCTCCTCCTCCTCCTCCCGCTCCTCCCGTTCCCGGAAGTAATCCCCCTCACACCCCGGCATCCTTCTACCAGCGGTCGAAGGATGTGACCTTTTCCGCGTTTATGTTCGCGGATGGGTGGGGTGTGAGG
>CAMJHW010000003.1 GCA_946405645.1 uncultured Bacteroidales bacterium | reverse complement strand
GCCGTCAGCAGCGACCAGCATCTCCAGCCATATCTCGGCTACAATATCTGGAGGTATTTCGACAACCTCAATCCTGGTCACAACGGCGGAGGTTGGGTGGATACGGGAGGTATGCGCTATATCGACCGCTACAGTGAGCAGCTGTGGCTGACGCTTTTCGCCAAGGCTCCGGAAATGACGCTTTTCGACTATCGCCAGTGCCTCAATCCTGTCGGTGAGCGCTACCGCGCACCATGGCAGGACCAGGGTACGAGTTTCAGTTATGATGCGATGATGGCAAAGGCGACAAAGGGCATCCCTCCCACCGTTGCCCTGGCCGCCGGATATACCCTCGAAACCGTGGACAAGACCATCGGTTTGCTCGGCCGTCCCGTCGGTATCAAGAGCTACAAGCCCTATCAGTCCACGGGAGAGGAGTTCCTCCAGAACTATTTCGGCATGATAGGGCTCCCTATAGAGATGGTCCCTTATTTCCCTGAGGAGGACAACTTCATGATCCTTACCGAGCAGGCGGCTTTCGATCCGGACATCGTGGCGAAGATTGAAAAGCAGTTGCGGGGAGGCAAGGACGTCCTTATCACGTCCGGGCTGCTGAGGGCGCTTCAGGACCGCGGCATCCGGAATATCGTCGACATCGAGTACACCGACCGCAAAGCCATGGCCACCGCCATCAAGGCGGGCTGGGCCGGCATGACCGACACGGAGAAGCCCATACTCATGCAGCAGATCGGCTACAAGACCAATGATTCATGGGAGATGGTCTCGGGAATGGACGGCGGTCTCGGATGGCCCATCCTCCATCGCGGACTGTACGGCAGCGCCAACCTCTACGTCCTCGTCGTTCCGGACAATTTCTCCGACCTTTACCGCTTCCCGGCATCTGCCCTGAATATCATCCGGCAGACCGCCAGCGCACGGACCATGCCTGTATATGTCGAGGGACCCGCGTATGTCAGCCTATTCGTCTATGACAACGACACCTTCATCGTCGAGTCTTTCCTCGACGAGCTGGTGGATGTCGACATCGTGTCTACGGGTGCGGTAAACGGACTTACCGACCTGCTGGCAGGAACGGAGCTGCAAGGCCGCGTCAGGCCCGTGATGGGCCGCCGCGGCGCCACTTCCGCCACGCAGTCTTCATTCACCGTCACTCTCAAGCCTCATTCATACCGAGTCCTCCGAATAAAGAAATAACCGCATTATTTGCGGTTTTTCTTTTTTGTACGGAGATGGTTGAAACTTTCGACCACCATGATGTCCGAGGCTATGCCCCGGACGGCTAACAGGTCGCATATTATCGCGACGATGGGAAAGACCGCCGTCAGGCGGAATACCAGGGAGTCCTCGGCGGTAAAATAGTCGACAGCTATCCAAGCTTGAAGCGCAAGGGTGATGATGGCAGCGAGCACGGCCGTGCGCATCTGGAATACGCGGAACCGGAAGGCAGTGAGCGCCAGGAAATCCAGAAGGACGATGACTATCAGCAGGATGAGATAAGGGACGTATGCCGTGTACTTGATCTCCTGGATGAATTCGCCGTCAGCGCCGGGCACGACGGCCTTCAAACTGAACAGCATGGCGGCCATCAGGCCGGTTGCAAGCGCCAAATATAGGGTTTGGATTCTCTGCCACATGATAAAAATTTTTAAAAACTTTTTGCAAAAATAGTGAAAATCAGGGATAAAAAACTATATTTGTAAGAAATGCCCCCATGCGCAAACGCGCGGTCGGGCTGTGGTTAGAACATCCGGTTAGTGTCAGTAGTGTTATGGAACGTATGATCTATGTCAGCGACGTTACCATGAAGCAGACCGTCGGTCTGCCCGGTGAGTCGCTCTCCTTCCGCCAGAAAATCGAGCTCGCGAAGCTTCTCGACAAGCTCGGGGTGTCCGTCATCGAGACCGCCCCGATCAGGAACGGCCGTTCCGACAGTCTCCTCGTGAAGTCCCTCGCTTCCGCGGTCAAGGACAGTGTCCTGGCCGTTCCCGTGGACATCATGTCCCCCGAGAGCGTGCAGGTGACGTGGAACGCGCTTCGCGATGCGGTGCGCCCGCGTCTGCAGGTTTGCGTCCCCGTCAGTGCGGTCCAGATGGAGTACCTTTGCCACCTGAAGCCTATCGATATCCTTGCGCTTATCGGCCGCATGGTGTCCGCCTGCGCGGAGCTGTGCCCCGAGGTCGAATTCGTGGCCGAGGATTCCGGCCGCAGTGACAGCGAGTTCCTTGGCGAGGCCGTCAAGGCTGCGGTCGAGGCCGGAGCCAAGGTCGTCACCGTCTGCGACGCCGCGGGCAATCTCCTGCCCGACGAGTTCCATTCCAGCGTGGCGTGGGTGCGCAAGATGCTCCCGGAGGGAGTCAGACTCGGTGTCCTGTGCTCCAACCTCATGTTCCTGGCCGACTCTTGCGCCATCGCGGCGGTACGTGCCGGAGCGGATGAGATCAAGACCACTCCATACGGCAACACCACCGTATCCCTCAAGCGTTTCGTAAAGATTCTCGACACCAAGTCCGACCTGTGCAAGGCGCGCAGCGGCGTCCGTGTCATCGACCTGGAGCGGACCGTCGGCCGTATCAGGCTCCTTTGCGAGGCCAAGCCCGCCAAGTCTTTCAAGCCTCTCGACGGTCCCGACATCGACAGGGACGCTCTCACCCTTACCTCCCATGACGACCGCGAGGCCGTGCTCAAGGTCGTCTCAAAGCTCGGTTACGACCTGGGCGGAGAGGATGCCGACAGGGTCTATGAGACCTTCGTCCGACTTGCTGCCAAGAGCGAAGTGGTGGAGGCCAAGGAGCTCGACGCCATCGTCGCCTCCGTAGCATATCAGGTTCCCCCGACATACAAGCTGGAGAGCTATGTCATCAACTCCGGCAACATAATTTCCGCCACCTGTCACCTCCGTCTGCGCAAGGGCGAAGGTGTGCTGGAAAGCGTCTGCGTCGGCGACGGCCCTGTGGACGCGGCCTTCCAGGCCGTGGACAAGGTCGTCGGCCGCCAGTATGAACTCGACGATTTCCAGATTCGTTCCGTCGCCGAAGGCCGTGAGGCCATGGGCGAGGCCGTGGTCCGCCTAAGGTACGACGGCAAAGTCTATTCCGGCAGGGGTATCTCCCGCGACATCGTGGGCTCCAGCCTAATGGCTTATCTTAATGCCGTCAACAAGATGGCTTACGAGGAGGGTGAGGCATGAGACTGTCGTTTTCCACCCGAGGATGGATGGACCTCGCATGGGAGGACATCCTTGACAGCGCCTGCGAGATGCGTTTCACGGGCGTGGAGATGTACAATGTGTTCAAGTTCCCCGTCTTCACGGCCAAAGGCGGGCCTTTCCACAAGTATTCCGTCGCCGCATCTTACCGCGACATGCGTGAGCGCGGCCTTCAGGTTCCCTGCTTCGATTCGTCCAACGACCTCTCCGAGGAGAATGAGCCGATGCTGGAGGAGATGGAGGCGCTCATCAGGCTCGCCGCCGACATGCGCTCGCCATACGTCTGCGCCTTCGCCAAGTCCGATGCTCCTGAAGTTATCCGCAGGAACCTCTCCTTCCTCGTTCCAGTGGCGGAGGAGTGCGGCGTCACCATACTGATCAAGACGAGCGGAATCTATTCCGACACGGCCCTGCTGCGCGACCTGATGAACGACTTCGCCTGTGACCAGCTCGCGGCGCTCTGGGACGTGCACCACCCGTATCGCGACCACGGCGAGAGCCCCGCGGACTCCATTACCAACCTCGGCGCATACGTCAAGCACGTACACCTCCGTGACAGCGACGAGTCCGGCGCCTACACGGTCATCGGAGAGGGCGATTTCCCCGTCGGGGAAGTCATGAACGCCCTAGCATCCATCGACTACGACGGTTTCGTCTCGCTGGAGTGGAAGCCCGAATGGATGGAAGACCTGACCGACAGGGAAGTGATCTTCCCTCATTTTGTCAACTACATGGAGCGTTTCGAACGCTCCCGTGACAAGAAAACCAAGCTCTACCCGAACCACGACGGAACCGGATTCTATATCTGGAAGAAGGACGAGCTCATCGACCTCACCTTCCCTCAGGTCCTTGACCGCGTGGCGGACGAGTTCCCCGACCAGTATTGCTTCAAGTACACCACGTTGGACTATACCCGTACATACGAGGAGTTCCGCGAGGATGTCGACAACTTCGCCAGGGCGCTTGTTTCCCTGGGAGTGAAACCCGGCTACAAGGTCACCATCTGGGCTACGAACATCCCCGCATGGTACATCACTTTCTGGGCCACCGTCAAGATAGGAGCGATACTCGTCACGATGAATACCGCTTACAAGATCCACGAGGCGGAGTATCTGCTCCGCCAGTCGGACACGCACACACTGGTGATGATCGACAGGGCGCTGGACTCCAACTACCGCCAGATCATCAACGAGCTCTGTCCCGAGATTGCGGGCAGCGAGGCGGGGAAGCCCCTGCACTGCTCCCGCCTTCCGTTCCTGCGCAACGTCATCACCGTAGGTTTCCGCCAGAAAGGCTGCCTGACCTTCGATGAAGCTATGGCCCGTCACGATATGGTGCCCCGCGAGACAGTCGCAGCCATGGCCGCCGCGGTGAATCCGGACGACGTCTGCAACATGCAATACACCTCCGGCACTACAGGCTTCCCCAAAGGAGTGATGCTCACCCACTTCAATGTCGTCAACAACGGCAAGTGCATCGGCGACCGCATGGGGCTGTCCACTGCGGACAGGATGATGATCCAGGTGCCGATGTTCCATTGCTTCGGAATGGTGCTCTCGATGACATCCTCCATGACGCACGGCGCCACTATGTGCCCGATGCCGTATTTCTCAGCAAAGTCGTCGCTGGCTTGCATCAACCAGGAGCGCATAACCTGCTTCAACGGTGTCCCGACGATGTTCATCGCGATGTTCAACCATCCCGACTACCGCAAGACCGACTTCTCGCATATGCGTACCGGCATCATGGCCGGCTCCGGCTGTCCGCCGGAGCTCATGCGCCGTGCCGCCCGCGAGGACGAGATGCACATGGTTGGCATAGTCAGCGTGTACGGGCAGACCGAGACAGCCCCCGGCAATACGATGTCCGCCTGGACTGACTCTCTCGAAGTCCGCACTGATACTGTCGGATATGCCTTCCCCCACGTCCAGTGCAAGGTCGTGGATCCCGAGACCGGTCTCGAGGTCCCTCCCGGAGTGAACGGCGAGTTCTGCGCCAAGGGATACAATACCATGAAAGGCTACTACAAGATGCCCGATGCCACGGTCCAGACCATCGACAAGGACGGCTGGCTCCATTCCGGAGACCTCGCCTGCGTGGACGAGAGCGGCAACTACCGCATCACCGGCCGTCTCAAGGACATGATCATCCGCGGCGGAGAGAACCTCTACCCTAAGGAGATCGAGGAGTTTATCTACACCCATCCGAAGGTCAAGGACGTCCAGGTCATCGGCGTCCCCGACAAGAAGTACGGAGAAGAGGCCATGGCCTGCATCGTCCTCAAGGAGGGCGAGGAATTGTCCGAGGCGGATATGCGCGCCTATATCGTCGCCCGTCTCGCCAGGCACAAAGTGCCGAAATACATAGAGTTCGTCGAGGGGTTCCCGATGAACGCCGCCGGCAAGATCCTCAAGTACAAGATGCGCGAGGAAGCCGTAGCTAAATATGGTCTGGACAAATAATCAGTGTTTTCGAAATGAGCAGGACAGTTACGTTGGACGGCAATGAAGCCGCCGCCGGAATTGCATACGAGTTTACCGAGATAGCGGCCATCTATCCCATCACGCCTTCGTCCCCGATGGCCGAGCATACCGATTTCTGGTCCGCAAAGGGGAGAAAGAATGTCTTCGGCCAGCCGGTTACGGTGGTGGAGATGCAGTCTGAGGCCGGGGCCATCGCCGCCGTGCACGGCGCGGCCCAGACCGGCACGTTGGCGACCAGTTTTACCTCCAGCCAGGGCCTCATGCTTATGATTCCCGTGCTGCACAGGATTGCCGGCGAGCGTCTGCCGGTCGTGCTGCATGTTGCCGCGCGCACCGTAGGCACCCATGCCATGAGCATTTTCGGAGACCATTCCGATGTGATGTGCTGCCGCAACACCGGCTTTGCGATGCTCAGCACCGGCAGCGTCCAGGAGGTCATGGACCTCTCTGCCGTGGCGCATCTGGCCGCCCTCAAGGGCAGGACCCCTTTCATGCATTTCTTCGACGGATTCCGCACTTCGCACGAGATCGCTACGGTCGAACAGATCGACACGGAGCGTCTGCGCGGGCTGCTGGACCGCGACGCCCTGGCAGCTTTCCGCGCGCATGCTCTCAATCCCGAGCATCCGTTGATGCGCAGCACGGTCCAGAATCCCGACACTTTCTTCCAGAACCGCGAAGCCTGCAATGCTTATTACGACGCCCTTCCGGGCATAGTAGAGGCGTATTTCGATGAAATCAATTCCATTACCGGCCGCGACTATCGTCTCTTCAACTACTATGGCGCTCCTGATGCCACGGATGTGGTGGTGGCCATGGGCAGCGTTTCCGGCGCGGTCCGCGAGGCGGTGGATGAGCTGAACCGCGGCGGGGCGAAGGCCGGATTCGTGCAGGTGCACCTGTACCGTCCGTTCAGCGCGGAGCATCTGCTGCGCGCGCTGCCGGCCAGTGTCCGGCGCATAGCGGTCCTCGACCGCTGCAAGGAGCCGGGCAGCGCCGGCGAGCCTCTATACGAGGACGTATGCACCGTTCTCTCGCAGGCTGGACGTGACGATGTGTCCGTCATCGGCGGCCGCTACGGACTGTCTTCCAAGGATACGGATCCGGGCCAGATCCTTGCGGTGTTCGCCAATCTTACCTCTGAGAGGCCACTGAACGGGTTTACCATCGGCATCACTGACGACGTTACTTTCCTGTCCCTCCCGTCCCTGCCTTATTCCGGCACTCCGGACGGAGTCTTCAGCTGCAAGTTCTGGGGACTGGGCGGCGACGGTACCGTAGGTGCCAACAAGAACACCGTCCATATAGTCAGCGACCTTTCCGGAATGTACGGGCAGGCCTATTTCGAGTATGACGCCAAGAAATCCTTCGGAGTCACCAAATCGCACCTGCGCTTCAGCCCGAAGCCCGTTGAAAGCTCCTATTTCGTCAAGAAGGCCGATTTCATCGCCTGCCACAACCAGAGCTACATCGGGCAGTACGACATTGTGTCCGAGCTCAAGGACGAAGGCGTATTCCTGCTGAATTGCAGCTACTCGGGTGATGAGCTCGAGGCCTGGTTGCCGGCCGATGTCAAGCGCACCCTTGCGCAGCGCCATGCCCGCTTCTATGTCATCGACGCCACCGCCGTGGCACTGCGCCTCGGCCTGGGAAGCCATACCAATACCGTGCTCCAGGCGGCGTTCTTCGCCTCTACGGGCATAGTCGGCACGGCCGAGGCCCTCGAGGCCATGAAGGCCGCTGCGCGCAAGACATATTTCTCCAAGGGAGACGCCGTCATCGAGCGCAACATCGCCGCCATCGAGGCGGGAGCGTCCGAGGTGGTCGAGATTCCCGTCCGCGAAGCGTGGAAGGACCTGCCCGCGGGCCCTGAAGAGGATCTTTCCAGCCTCCCCGATGCCGTCCGCAACCTCCTGCTGCCCATCAACAGGCAGAAAGGCGACGACCTTCCGGTCAGCAGCTTCGTAAAATACGCGGACGGCTGTGTCCCTCTTGGCCTCACGGCCTACGAGAAACGCGGAATAGCGGTGCGCGTCCCCAAGTGGGATGCCGCCAAGTGTATCCAGTGCAACCGCTGCTCCTTTGTCTGCCCCCACGCTGTCATCCGTCCATTCCTCCTGGACGATGCCGAGAAGTCTTCGGCCCCAGAAGGATTCGTTACAGTGCCGGCCAACGGCAAGGCAAAGGGTCTGCATTTCGCCCTTGTCGTGTCCGAATTGGACTGCACGGGCTGCGGCAGCTGCTCCCAAAGCTGCCCCTCCGGAGCTCTGGAGATGGTGCCCGCCGCCCCGTCGGAGCAGAACCGAGCGAGTTTCGACTTCGCCCTCTCCCTCAAGGACAAGGGCGATCTCTTCGATCCATATACCGTCAAGGGAAGCCAGTTCCGCCGTCCTCTCCTCGAATTCTCGGCCGCTTGCGCCGGCTGCGGAGAGACGCCGTACGCCAAGCTCCTTACCCAGCTGTTCGGCGACCGTGTTTACTGGGCCAACGCCACCGGCTGCTCACAGGCCTGGGGCGCTGCGATGCCCGGCATACCTTATACGGTCAACGGCCGCGGCTTCGGCCCGGCCTGGACCAACAGCCTCTTCGAGAACAATGCCGAGCTCTGCCTGGGCATGTGCCTGTCGGTGAAGCAGCGGCGGGCTTTGCTGCGGGAGAAGGCCGAGGCCTTCGCGGCCGCAGCCTCCGGTCCTTTGCGCGAAGCCTGCGACACCTTCCTGGCCGCCTTCGACGACCTGTCGGCTTCCCGCACCGCGGCCGATTCGCTCATCCCTCTCCTCGAGGAGGAGGGGAGCGCCGCCGCCCGCGAGCTCCTGTCGATGCGTGACATCTTCACCCGCAAAACCTTCTGGATGTACGGGGGCGACGGATGGGCTTACGACATCGGTTTCGGCGGCCTCGACCACGTCATCGCCAGCGGCGAAAACGTCAACGTGTTCATAGTGGATACCGAGGTGTACTCCAACACCGGCGGCCAGAGCAGCAAGGCAACGCCTCTCGGCGCGGTCGCAAAGTTCGCATCCTCCGGCAAGAAGAACCGCAAGAAGGACCTTGGCGCCATCCTGATGACTTACGGGTACGTCTATGTCGCGCAAGTAGCCATGGGAGCGGATCCCGCCCAGCTCGTCAAGGCTGTCAAGGAGGCGGAGGAGTATGACGGCCCTTCCGTCATTATCGCTTACACACCTTGTTCGTCACACGGCATCTGTATAGGCATGCACCGCGTGCAGGAAGAGATGAAGCGCGCAGTCGAGAGCGGCTACTGGCTGCTCTACCGTTACGACCCCAGGCTCGAACATCCTTTCCACCTCGATTCCAAGGCTCCTACTATGCCTTACACGGAGTTCCTGGACGGTGAGGTCCGGTATGCATCTCTGCGCCGAAGCTTCCCTGAAAATGCCGAGCGGCTCTTCGCCCGCGGCACCGAGGACGCCGAGCGCCGTTACAAAAAATATAGCGGCAAGGAAGACGAAATCCGGTAATTAATTCCTAACTTTGGTATTCGAACACTAAAACAGCTGATTATGAGAATACCAGAATCCGAATTGATCATCAACGGAGACGGTTCCGCTTTCCATATCCATCTCAGGCCCGAAGAACTCGCTGACAGAGTCATCGTGTTCGGCGACCCCGGCCGCGTGGACATGGCGGCCGAGTTTCTCGAGGAGAAGGAGTTCCGTCACGAGTCCCGCGAGTTCGTAGGCATCACCGGCAAATACCGTGGTAAGAGGATCACCCTGCTGTCCACCGGCATCGGCACCGACAACATAGATATCGTGATGACCGAGCTTGACGCCCTGGCCAACATCGACTTCACCACCCGCGAGGTCAAGCCGGAGCACAGGAGGCTGACAGTCCTCCGCATCGGCACCTGCGGCGCCATCCAGCCCGACATCCCTCTGGGCTCCTTCATCTTCTCCGAGATTTCCGTAGGCTGCGACGGCCTGCTCAACTGGTATGCCGACCGCGACAAGGTCACCATCCCCGATATGGAGGAGGCTTTCAAGAAACACCTGAAGTGGAACAAACACCTGCCTGATCCCTATTTCGTCAAGGCAAGTCCCAAGGTCAGGAAGATGTTCGAGGGCTGTTCCGTGATGGGCGTCACGATTTCCGCTTCGGGCTTCTACGGCCCTCAGGGCAGGGTTGTACGCCAGCCCTTGGCCATGCCCGACATGATCGCCGACATCGAGAGCTTCCGTTTCGGAGACTACCGCATCACCAATTTCGAAATGGAGGGTTCTGCGCTTGCAGGCCTGGCCACACAGCTTGGCCACGACGCCGGCACGATCTGCTGCGCCATCGCCAACCGTTACCTTAAGGATGCGAACACCGACTACAAGAAGATGGTCCGCAACCTGATCGAACTGTCACTGGACAGGATTACTCAAGATCGATGATAACCTTGCCGCTGTAGAGCGTCCTCAGGTCGTTTACCTGGAATACCTGGATCGAAGGATCGTTGACCGTTGCGTCGATGGTCCTTTTTTCCTTCCCGATGATGTTGGTCTCGAGCCATGCGAGCTGTTCGGGGAAAGTCTTGGACATACATGCCGCGATCTCGTGGCTGTTGCCTTGGTAGCGGTAAACGCAGCAGTCGTATCCGTTGCCCTTGAATATCCGGGCCAGGACCTTCGTACCCTGAAATGCCTGGTTGAGCAGACGGATCTGTCTGTAGGTGACTATCCTGTCGGCCGTGCCGTGGAAGAAAAGGTGCGGCGCCGGCTCCGTGTGATAACGCACCGCGCCCTGCCTGGAGTATATGGCTCCGGCGAAAGACATGACTCCGGCGTAATGGAAATCTTTCGGTAGCATAACCGACGTACCCATCCTGTTGCATAGTTCCCATTCGGCCTGCAATACCGTGATGGCGCCGGCGGAGGAGCCGGCTATGACCAGTGAAGAGGGGTCGATGTCCACTTCCTCGGCATTGTCAAGGATGTATTTCGTGGCTGTGAAAAGGTCTTCGACTGCCATCTGGATGGAATCGTACACGTCGTTCAGGCTCCCCATCCCTTCCACTTGCTTGAGCCCGAGCCTGTAGTCGATGGCTGCGACCGTGAAACCTTCATCGGTAAGCAGACGGAACCATTCCCTTGCGGTCGGGGTGTCGCGGCGTCCGGCCTTGAATCCTCCTCCGAAAACGTAGAGGATGGTGGGCTTGTTGACACCGTTCACGGTCATTTCGCTGCCGTCGGCAGGATAATATACGTCCATGTAAAGGCCGACACTGTCCCTTTCGGCGAACTTGAATGTCTCGTCTGGTTTCAGCAGGTCCTGGGCCCGGCATGCTGCGCTTCCCGCGCATGCGATCGCCGCTATGACGGCCACTGCGGCCGCGAATTTCCGGATAATCATATCTTTTTTCTATATTTGTTTCAAATGTGTCGCACTTTGGCACAAGCTCGCTTTAACTTTGCATCAGCGAAACAAAAAACAGCCGCCATGAAGAACACAGAATACACCAACTTCCTCGGTTCCATCATCTCTTCCGAAGACTCCCTCACCGCCCTCCTCGAAATGATCGAGGACATGGACCTCGAAATCACCGGAGTGGGGCAGTCCTGGTAACCCTCGTGTGCTCCTTGTCCTTGGACAGGGATACCTTCAGGGTGGGCAGCTTGCCGTCTGTGCTTCCGCCCCGGACCATCCTGTCGGTGATGATGAATTCCGATACGGGATCTTCTATATATCTTGTCACTGCCCGTTTCAGCGGCCTTGCGCCATAAGCCGGATCATATCCGGCGTCGGCGACGAATTCCTTGGCCGAAGGCGTGACCGACAGACGGTAGCCCGCCTCTTCGACCCTGGCCTTCAGGTCTTTGATTTCCAAGTCTATAATCTTCTCCAGATCCGCACGCGTGAGCGGATTGAAGTACACTTTCTCGTCCACGCGGTTGATGAACTCCGGAGGGAACAGTTTCTTCACGGCTTTTTCGAGCACGCCCTTCCTGTCCCTGGCCAGGTCCTGTCCGGCCCTGGCGAATCCCACTCCGCTTCCGTACTCCTCCAGTTCGCGCGTTCCGACGTTGGAGGTCATGATGACTATCGTGTTCTTGAAGCTGACCGTCCTGCCGTTGCTGTCCGTCAGCCGGCCCTCGTCCAGGACCTGCAGCAGCAGGTTGAAGATGTCCGGATGGGCCTTCTCTATCTCGTCCAGCAGCACTACGCAGTAGGGCTTGCGCCGTACCTTCTCGCTTAACTGTCCGCCTTCCTCATGGCCGACATATCCCGGAGGGGCTCCGACGAGGCGCGACGACGAGAATTTCTCCGAATATTCCGACATATCCACCCTTACGATGCTCTCTTCCGAGTCGAAGAGATTCTTAGCCAGGCATTTGGCCAGGCGTGTCTTGCCGACGCCGGTGGGGCCGAAGAACAGGAACGTGCCTATAGGACGGCCGGGATCCTTGAGTCCTGCGCGGTTGCGCTGGATGGCGCGGACGACCGTGTCCACGGCTTCGTCCTGCCCGACCACCTCGCCGCGCAGGCGCTCCTTCATGGCGAGCAGGCGGTGCCCCTCGCTCTCGGCGACCTTGCTGACGGGGATGCCGGTCATCCTGGAGACCACGCAGGCGATGTCATCCGCATCCACGATGTTTCCTCCTCCTCGGTTGCGGGCCATCCTAAGCCGTACCATGGAACCGGCTTCGTCCATTACGTCGATGGCTTTGTCGGGGAGTGCACGGTCGGTTATATAGCGGTCGGTCTGCTTCACGCAGGCTTCGATGGCTTCCGGAGAGTATTGAACGTTGTGGAAGTTCTCGTAGTTCTCCTGGAGGTTGCGAAGGATGTCGATGGACTGAGGGATGTCGGTAGGCTCGACGACCACCTTTAGGAAGCGTCGGTCGAGCGCTCCGTCCTTCTCGATGATCTTGGTGAACTCGTCCATCGTGGTGGCGCCGATGCACTGGATCTCGCCGCGGGCGAGGGCCGGCTTGAGCATGTTGGCGGCATCGAGGCTGCCCTGGGCTCCGCCGGCTCCGACTATGGTGTGGAACTCGTCTATGAAGAGAATGATATCCGGATTGGCCTTGAGGTTCTCTATTATGCCCTTCAGGCGCTTTTCAAAATCGCCCCTGTAGCGCGTACCAGCCACCACGGACGCTATATCCAGCGATATCAGGCGCTTGCGGCTGAGGGCGGGCGGCACGTCCCCTGCGGCGATCTTGAGGGCAAGACCCTCTACGATTGCGGACTTGCCCACGCCCGGCTCGCCAATCAGCATGGGATTGTTCTTCTTGCGTCTACCGAGGATTTCGACTATCCTGGCTATCTCGCTGTCGCGGCCAACCACGGGATCGAGAACGCCGGCTTCGGCGGCCTTTGTCAGGTCGAGGCCGAACTCCTCGACGCTGTTCTCCTGCGAAGCGGCCACTTCTCCGGCGGCGCGGTTCACCGCTTCCTCGAACTCCGCCCTCTTCTCCGCCGTCTCCTCCGGCCTGGTGTCCTCCTTGCCGTCGAACAGGTCCTGCTCCTGCATATATGCGAGCAGGACGGGGTATGTGATGCCGCGGGCCTTCATGAATGCCTGGCTGTAGCTGCCGTCCATCCTGCTGACCGCAAGGATCAGGTGGGAGCCGTCCGTCTCGGCGTGCTTGAGGCGGGTCGCCTCGAGGATGGTGAGGTTCAGGAGGCTCTGAGCCGATCTCGAAAGCACTACCTGGTCCACGTCGGAGTAGGGGATGGACCCCTGGCGGAAAATATGCACGTCGATGAACTGCTTCATCTCCTCAGGATCGGCTCCGAGGCCCCTCAGGGCCCTGCAGGCATTGTTGTCAGCATGCCTGAGGATGCCGAGCACGAGGTGGTCGGTCCCTATCCCGTAGCTCCCGGTGCGCATCGCTTCCTCGCGCGCATACCGGACTATCAGGTTGAGTTCATCAGAAATTCTCATTTCCATGCCGATTATGATGATTTGGGTTCTACAAAATTAAGAAAAATCAAATAAAATTGTTAAATTTGCGTGTTTATAAGCGTAGGAAAACGCAAAGATAAGATCAGTGTTGATTTATGGATATTGAGGAAAAGAACAACGAACAGTTTCATGGTATCATAGAACCGGTCGAGATCGACCACGAGATGCGCACGGCGTATATCGATTATTCGATGTCCGTCATCGTCTCCCGTGCCCTTCCCGACGTCCGCGACGGCCTCAAGCCGGTGCAGCGCCGCGTCCTTTTCGGAATGGACGGACTCAACCTCAGCTATTCCGGACAGACGAAGAAATGCGCGAGGATCGTGGGCGAGGTGCTCGGAAAGTTCCATCCGCACGGCGACTCCAGCGTCTATGACGCCATGGCCCGCCTTGCCCAGAACTGGAACCAGCGCTATCCGCTCGTCTACGGCCAGGGCAATTTCGGTTCGATGGACGGCGACCCCGTCGCCGCCATGCGATACACTGAAGCCAAGCTCGAAAGGATCACAGAGGACGTTCTCGCGGACCTCGACAAGAATACTGTAGATTTCCAGCTCAACTTCGACGATACCATCCCCGAGCCCACGGTGCTTCCCACCAAGGCTCCTCTCCTTCTGCTCAACGGCTCCGCCGGCATCGCCGTCGGTATGGCCACCAACATGGCTCCGCACAACCTTTCCGAGTGCTGCGACGCCATCTGCGCATACATCGACAATCCCGACATCACCGTCGAAGGCCTGATGGAGCACATCAAGGGACCCGATTTTCCGACCGGAGGCATCATCCAGGGCCGTCAGGGCATCATCGATGCCTATACCACCGGTCGCGGAAGGGTGGTGGTCCGCGCCAAGACAGAGATCGAGGAGGACGAGCGCGGGCGCGACAGCATCGTCGTGACCGAGGTTCCCTATATGGTCAACAAGAGCGAGATGATCAAGCGCATCGGCGAGATGGTCGAGGACAAGCGCATCGACGGCATCTCCGACATCAGGGACCTCTCCAGCCGCGAAGGCATACGCATCGTCTTCTACCTGAAGAAGGACGCCAACTCCAATGTCGTGCTGAACACCCTGTTCAAGTACACTCCGCTGCAGTCCAGTTTCGCCATCAACAACGTTGCGTTGGTCAAGGGCCGTCCGCGCACGCTCTCCCTCAAGGAGATCATCGCCGACTTCGTGGACTTCCGCCACGAGGTGGTGGTGCGCCGCACCAAGTTTGACCTTGAAAAGGCTCAGAAGCGCGCCCATATACTCGAAGGCCTCCTGAGGGCCATCGACGTCATCGACGAGATCATCGCCATCATCCGCCGTTCGGCCACGATCGAGGATGCCAAGGCCGAGCTCGTGGCGACCTTCGGCTTCTCCGAGACCCAGGCAACCGCCATCGTCGAGATGCGTCTCCGCCAGCTCACCGGACTTGAGAAGGCCAGGCTCCAGGCCGAGTACGAGGACCTCGAGAAGTTCATCGCCCGCTGCCAGGAGATCCTCGCCAGCGAGACCGAGCAGCTCAACATCGTCAAGCAGGAGTCCATGGAGCTCAAGCAGAAGTACGGCGATCCCCGCCGTACCGAGATCACCCTTTCCGCCGAGGAGTTCAACCCCGAGGACTTCTATGCCGACGACGACGTCGTCATCACCATCTCCCACCTAGGATACATCAAGCGCACGCTCCTCAGCGAGTTCCGTACGCAGAACCGCGGAGGCGTGGGCATGAAGGCCAGCGCCACCCGCGACGAGGATTTCATCGAGCACATCTATGTGACCAATATGCACAGCACCCTGCTCCTCTTCACCGAAAAGGGCCTGTGCTACCGCCTCAAGGTATATGAGCTTCCGGAGGGTACTCGCACTTCCAAGGGACGCGCCATCCAGAACCTCCTCGCCATCGATGCCGACGACCGCGTCAAGGCCTATGTATCGGCCAAGTCCATTGAGGATCCCGAGTATTGCCAGAACAATTTCGTCGTGCTGCTGACCAGGCGCGGTACTATCAAGAAGACCACGCTCGAGGCTTACTCCAACAAACGCAGCCGCGCCAAGGGCATCATCGCCATCACGGTGCGCGAAGGTGACGAGCTCGTGGAGGCCATCCTCACCAACGGCAACCATGAGATTATGATCGCCGCCAGGAACGGCCGCTGCGTCCGCTTCGACGAGAGCGACGCACGTCCGCTCGGACGCGGCGCATCCGGTGTCCGGGGAATAAATATCGAGGACGACGACGAGGTGGTCGGAATGATCTCCGCGGATCCTTCGGATCCCGATCTCCCGAACCATACTGTGCTGGTAGTCAGCGAGAACGGCTATGGCAAGCGTTCCCATTGGGAGGACTACCGCAAGACCAGCAGGGGGGCCAAGGGCGTGAAGACCCTGGACATCACCGACAAGACTGGCCCGCTTGTTGCAATGAAGACCGTTTCAGAGGACAACGACCTTATGATCATCAACCGTTCAGGCATGACCATCAGGATGTCCGTAAGCGATATAAGGGTGGCCGGAAGGGCCACGCAAGGTGTCAAGCTGATCAACCTCAGAGGCACGGACTCGATAGCCGCAGTCTCTGTTGTAGCTAAATCGGAGGAGGAAGGAGAGGCCAGGCCCGAGGCCGAAGCCGGAACTGAAACCCCTGCCACGGAATAATTATTAACTACTAACTATATTTTCTTATGAAAAAAGTCTTTATCGCACTGGCTCTGCTCGCTTCCGTGACTTTCGCCAATGCACAGAACGTAAAATCCGAGAACGCCGCCAAGGCTGCCCTTGAGGCCGCCCAGGCTGCTGCCAACAACGCCAAGAAGGCTACCAAGGTCGCCACTTGGCTCAAGCTCGCCAGCTCCTATATGGATGCGTACAACGCTCCTATGGGCAACGGCTGGATCGGCGCACAGGCCCAGGAGCTCCAGCTCGTCATGGGCGGTCAGCGTCCGACTTCCGAGGAGAATGTCGTCATCGGCGGCACCAACTACCTCAAGAAGGCTTATGCTTCATCCGACTACTATTTCAATGAGGCCGGCCAGCTTGCGATGATCAAGGTCACCAAGCCTATCGTCGACAATGCTCTCGGCAAGGCTCTCGACGCTTACAAGAACGCTTACAAGAACGACCCCAAGGGCACTAAGACCGCAGATATCGTGAAGGGTATCGAAGGTATCGCCGAGAAGTATGTCCAGGAGGCTTATGATGCCTATACCTTCGGCGACTTCACCAAGGCAAGCCAGCTCTTCGAGGAGGCTTACAACGCCGGCATGACCGCTCCTGCCAACAAGTCCGACGACGAGTCCCTGTACAATGCAGGTTTCGCCGCATGGGCAGGCCAGGACCTCAACCGCGCCAAGTCCTTCTTCCAGAGGTGCCTTGACAACAAGTACTATGGCGATGACGGTGACGTCTATGCCAAGCTCGCCGAGATCACCGACAAGCTCGGTGACAAGGAGGCCGGCAAGAACATCCTCGAGCAGGGTTTCGCCGCTTTCCCGTCAAGCCAGGCCATCCTCATCGGCCTCATCAACTACTATGTCACCAGCGGCCAGGAGACCGACCGTCTCTTCTCCCTGCTTGACAACGCCAAGAAGAACGAGCCCGACAACGCCTCCCTCTATTATGTAGAAGGCAACATCAACAAGGAGCTCGGCAAGGTCGACGAGGCCATCGCGGCATATCGCAAGTGCGCCGAGATCAACCCCAACTACGAGTATGGTTACATCGGAGAGGGTCTTCTTCTCTACAACCAGGCTTTCGACATCCAGGAAGAGGCACAGGCCGAGCTTGACGACGCCAAGTACATGGCTCTCGTAGAGAAGTTCGACGCCACCCTTAAGGGCTGCATCGCTCCTTTCGAGAAGGCCATCGAGGTCACCAAGGACGAATCGCTGAAGCCCAGCATCGCCGAATACCTCAAGAACGCCTGCTATCGCTTCCGCGAGGAAGCCGACTTCGGCGCCAAGTACGAGAAGTATTCCAAGATGGTCGCCGGCGAGTAATCGCAAGCGGTACATATAAAGAATAAGCTGCGGATTCTCCCGCAGCTTATTTTGTTTTTATTGCTCGGCCAGCCCCTTGTCGAAGGCCCTTACTATCTTGGTGACCAGGGGGTGCCGGACTATGTCGTCATTGGTGAACCGGATGACGCTGATGCCCTTTATGTCCTTGACCAGATCGATGCCCTTCAAAAGACCGCTGTCGGCCTTGTTGGGGAGGTCCACCTGGGTGGCGTCGCCGGTGACGATGAACTTGGCGTTGCAGCCCATTCTGGTGAGGAACATCTTCAGCTGGCCGATGTTGGTGTTCTGGGCCTCGTCGAGGATGACGCAGGCGCGGTCCAGGGTGCGGCCTCGCATATAGGCGAGGGGAGCGATCTGGATGGTGCCGTCGGCCATGAACTCCGAAAGCTTGCGGTGCGGGATCATGTCTCCGAGGGCGTCATAAAGTGGCTGGAGATAGGGATCGAGCTTGTCCTTGAGGTCTCCCGGCAGGAATCCCAGGCGTTCGCCGGCTTCCACGGCCGGGCGGGTGAGGATGATGCGCTTGATCTCGCGGTTCTTGAGGGCACGGACGGCCAGGGCTATGGCGACGTAGGTCTTGCCCGTGCCGGCCGGGCCGACGGCGAAGACGAGGTCGTTGTCGAAGTATGCCTTGACCATTTCCTGCTGGGTGAGATTGCGGGCGCGTATGGGTTTGCCGTCGGTGCTGTGCACGATGACTGCGTCGCCGTTGAGCCTGAAACGGTCGGGCGAAGTCTCTCCGTCGAAGATGTCCTCAACGTCATAGACGGTGAGGTTCATCTTGCGGTGACGCCTCTGGATCAGTTCGTTGAACTTCATTTCGAAGTCCTCGACACGCGCCTCCTTGCCATCCAGGATGATCTCGTCGCCCCGCGCGACCACTTTCAGCTCGGGGTAGTAGGTGCAGAACTCCTCGAGGATCTTGTTCCCCGCACCGAAGATCTCGATCGGGTCAATTGCTTCCAGCTTGATGGTTTTCCTCATATATGATTCCGGTTTCTTTTGTTACCCTTTTATATGTAGTTGTCATGTTGTCGTAATCGGAAGGGTCGATCCATTCGTCGCGCCTTCCGAGGAAGTCCGCGACCGGTATGGTCACGTAGTTGTCCCGAAGCGTGCCGGGAAGGCAGCACCAAAGGAACGACAGCTCCGGTTCGAGCATCTTCTTGCTTCCGTCGGGGTAGTGGACGAAGCGGGCCCGGACCGCCAGCTCGAGACGGGTGTTCTCGGCGCTCATGTTGGACACGGCGTTGCCCATCGAGTAGATGACCGGCACGCCGTGGACATGCGAGGTGTCCTGCACGACATGGGGATGCGCGCCTACGATCAGGTCCGAGCCCTGCTGAACGAGCCATTCCGCCCATTCCGCCTGTTCGCGGGAATGCTTCAGCTTGAACTCGTCGCCCCAGTGGGGAAGGACTACGATGAAATCCGCCTCTTTCTCTTTCGCCCGGGTAATCATCGATCCGACATCCTCCCTGTCCATCATGCGTATCACCGGCCAGCCGTCATAGGGTTCGTAATTGTTGCCGTAGGTGAAATTGACGAACGCGATGCGTATGCCGCGGAGGACTACCACAAGCGGATTGACCAGGGAGTCCGCGGCAGGGTCGGCGGCGCAGCCGGTGTAACGGACGCCGAGGCTGTCGCGCATGGTATCGTACACCTGCAGGGTGCGCTTCAGCCCCCTGCGGCCCTTGTCGAGGATGTGGTTGTTGGCCGTAAGGAAGACATCCACTCCGTGTTCGGCGATGCTGTATGCATATCCGTCCGGGGCGGAAAAGGAGGGATACCCCGTATATGGCTTGCCGGCAAGGGAGAACTCCAGATTGGCTACCGAGATGTCGGCGTCTTGCGTTATGGGACCGAGCTCGGAGAAGAAGCCGTCGTAATCGTATTTCAGTTGGTTGGAATGCATCATCACGTCACCGATGAAAGTGACGGAAACCGTGTCCGGCGCGGCCATGAACGGCTTCGGGAAGGGAATGTCATAGTTCCACTGCGCCCGGGCGGCCCATGAAAGGGCAAGAAGGGCGATGACGGTTATGACTATCCTTTGAAGGCGCATCGGCACGGTATTAGTGTTACGGATGCAAATATACATTTTTTTTGTTGTCGAAACTTAATTCACTAAATTTGCATTTTGTTGACAAATGGCCTTATGAAGAATAAGATTCTTGTTATCAGCGCGTTCTTGTTGACGGTCCTGCTATGCTCCGGGTGCGATTTCTTCCGCACGCTGGCCGGTCGTCCGACCTCGTCGGACATCGAGGCCATGCGTGTCGAGCTGCGCGCCAGGGAGGCTGCCGAGGCTGCCCGCCGGGACTCGCTGGAGCGTGTCCGGCTCGAGGCCGAGAAGGCTGCCCGCATTGCTGCGGCCATGGACACTCTACAGACCATGAAAGGCCTGCTGCATACTCCTGCCCGTTTCTCGGGACTGTCTTCCGACAGCGCTCCCAAGGCGAGGTACAGCATAGTCATAGGCTCTTATCGCAACCGTGCCAATGCCGTGAGCTACAGCGAGAAACTTACATCCGAAGGCTATCCCGCCGAGGCGGTGAGTTTCCGCAACGGTTTCACGGCCGTAGGCGTCTGTCCTACCGACGATCCGTCCGAACTGCTGGCATCGTTGCGCAAGGTCCGCAATGAACGATTCTGCCCCAAGGAAGTATGGATACTCGTAAACGAATAGTCCGATGAAACGTATCCTGGTTCTTTTAGTGGCGTTATTCTGCGCTTCCGCCGTCTGTCCGGCGCAGTTCCGTACCCCGGACTATCGCACCCTTGGGGACAGCGAGACCGTCAGGGCTTTCCGCGGGCACATAGGGTACCTGGCCTCCGCCGCCCTTGAAGGGCGCGCGGCCGGTTCCGAGGGTGAGCTGGAGGCCGCGGACTATGTCCGCGACGCGCTCACCGCTTACGGAGTCGAACTTCTCTCCGGAAGCGACGGCGACGTTTTCGGCATCCGCAAGGATAACGGCGACACTCTTGTGTCGCGCAATGTCATAGGAGTCGTTCAGGGCTATGACAAGACACTGCGCGACCGCTATATAGTGGTCGGCGCCAGGCTGGACAACATCGGTACGCGCACAATCACCATAGACGGCGAGCCTTTCACCCGCATCTACAACGGCGCCAACGGCAATGCATCCGGCGTGGCCATGATGCTTGAGCTGGCACGTATGCTCAGGACCAATTCCTTGATGCTCAAACGTTCCGTAGTGTTCGTCGCCTTCGGATCATCTCTGGAATCCCAGATCGGCTCATGGTATTTCCTGAACCGCTCCTTCCCGGATACCGGCAAGATAGACGCCATGGTCAACCTCGATGTCCTCGGCGGAGACAGGGGGTTCTATGCCTATTCAGGCTCCAATGCCGACCTCAACAGGATAGTCAACAGGGTCAACGCCACGCTGCAGCCCGTCAAGCCTGAGATCACCGCTGCCGAACCCTTCGACTCCGACCACAGGATGTTCTATGCCAGCGAGATCCCTTCGATATTTTTCACCACCGGAGATTATCCGGAGTACGGCACTGACCGCGATACACCTTCCATCATCAGTTACGACGATATGGAGAGGGAGCTCGAATACCTTTACAATTTTACCTTGGAGCTCGCGAACGGAGATGCTCCGGCCTTCCGTCCGGACCCGTCAGCCAAGCCTGCCGATACCCGTTCGGCGGCCATACCTTATTATGAGTGCGACATCCCCCCGACTTTCCTCGGCAGTTCGGATCCCAAGGTGTTCATGGAGAAGTGGGTGTATGCCTATCTCAAGTATCCCGACGCCGCCGTCAGGAACGGCATCCAGGGCCGCGTGCTTGTGGATTTCGTCATTGACGAGAAGGGCAAGGTCAAGGACGTCAAGGTGCTCAAGGGAGTGGATCCCCTCCTCGACGACGAGGCTGTGAAGGTGATTTCTGCTTCGCCCGACTGGAAGCCCGCGAGGCTGCAGGGCAAGAAAGTCCCTTCGGAAATATCCCTGTATGTTGAATTCAAGCTTGAAAGGAAGAAAAACAGATAATATACGACATGGATTACGATTTTAAGTCTATTGAAAGCAAGTGGCAGGCCTGGTGGGCCGGGAACAAGACGTTCAGGACCTCACTGGATCCTTCCAAACCAAAATACTATGTCCTCGACATGTTCCCCTATCCTTCCGGAGCGGGGCTTCATGTAGGACATCCGCTGGGTTACATCGCCAGCGACATCTTCTCCCGCTACAAGAGGCTGACCGGTTACAACGTCCTTCACCCGATGGGATACGACGCTTTCGGCCTTCCGGCCGAGCAGTACGCCATCCAGACCGGACAGCATCCCGAGAAGACCACCACCGACAACATCAACCGCTACCGCAGTCAGCTAGACCGCATTGGTTTCTCGTATGACTGGGACCGCGAGGTCCGTACCTGCGACCCCAAATTCTACAAGTGGACGCAGTGGGCTTTCCTCAGGATGTTCGACAGCTGGTATGACCGTTCCCTTCAGAAGGCCAGGCCGATCGCCGAACTGACCGCACATTTTGCCTCCGAAGGGGCTTCGGGCGTGGATGCCGCTTGTTCCCAGGAGCTCGATTTCACTGCGGAGCAGTGGAATGCTATGTCGGAGAAGGAAAAGTCCGATACCCTGATGAACTACCGCATCGCATATCAGGGCGAAACCTCCGTCAACTGGTGTGAAGGCCTTGGGACAGTGCTGGCCAACGACGAGGTCAAGGACGGCCTTTCCGTCCGCGGCGGATTCCCCGTGGAGCAGAAGAAGATGACACAGTGGCAGCTCCGAGTGTCGGCATATGCCGGACGCCTGCTCGACAGCCTGGACGATCTCGCATGGACCGATTCCCTCAAGGAGATGCAGCGCAACTGGATAGGCAAGTCCGAAGGCTGCGAGGTGGTGTTCGACACCGTCTGTGGTGACAAGCATCTGCCCATCACCATCTTCACCACCCGTGTGGATACTATCTTCGGCGTGACGTTCATGGTGCTCGCACCTGAAAGCGACCTTGTGGCGGAGCTTACCACTCCGGAGCAGAAGGAGGCGGTCGAGGAGTACATCAAGCAGGTGAAGAAGAAGACCGAGCGCGAGCGCATTGCCGAGACCAAGACAGTTACGGGCGTATTTGCCGGCTCCTACGGCATCAATCCCCTGACCGGCGAGCGCATCCCGATCTGGATCTCCGAATATGTGCTCGCGGGCTATGGCACCGGCGCCATCATGGCCGTGCCGGCGCATGACAGCCGCGACTATGTCTTCGCCAAGACCTTCGATCTCCCCATCGTCCCCATCATCGAGGGCTGCGATGTCAGCGAGGAAAGTTTCGATGCCAAGGAAGGCAAGATGTGCAATTCCGGATTCCTGAACGGCCTTGATGTCAAGGTAGCCATCGAGAAGGCCAAGGACTATGTCGAAGAGAAGGGCATCGGCCGCCGCAAGACCAACTTCCGCCTGCGTGACGCCATCTTCTCCCGCCAGCGCTACTGGGGCGAGCCTTTCCCCATCTACTACAAGGACGGCATCCCCACTCCTCTTCCGGAGTCTGCGCTTCCTCTCGAGCTTCCGGAGATCGAGTCCTTCAAGCCCGCTGCCAACGGAGAGCCTCCGCTCTCCCGCGCCAAGGACTGGACCTATGAAGGATATCCCCTGGAGAAGAGCACAATGCCGGGTTTCGCCGGTTCCAGCGCATACTATCTCCGCTATATGGATCCCCATAACGACGAGGCTCTCGTGGACAAGGAGGTCGATGCCTATTGGCGTGATGTCGACCTCTATATCGGCGGCACCGAGCATGCCACCGGTCACCTGATCTATTCCCGTTTCTGGAACAAGTTCCTCTATGACCTCGGCTATGTGTGCGAGGACGAACCTTTCAAGAAACTCGTGAACCAGGGAATGATCCAGGGACGCTCCAATTTCGTCTATCGCATCGTCGGCACCAACACGTTCGTTTCCCTCGGGCTTAAGGACAAGTACGAAACGACAGAGATCCATGTCGATGTCAATATCGTGTACAACGACAGGCTTGACCTGGAGGCTTTCAAGGCGTGGAGGCCCGAATACGCTGACGCCGAGTTCATCCTCGAGGATGGCGAATACGTGTGCGGATGGGCCATCGAGAAGATGAGCAAGTCGATGTTCAACGTGGTCAATCCCGACCTGGTCTGCGATACTTACGGTGCCGATACTCTCCGTCTCTATGAGATGTTCCTCGGCCCTCTCGAGCAGTCCAAGCCCTGGGACACGAAGGGTATCGACGGAGTCAACCGTTTCCTCAAGAAGTTCTGGAGACTGTTCTACGACCGCGACGGATGGATCGTAACAGATGATGCCCCTGCCCCCGCTGAGCTCAAGGCTCTCCACAAGCTCATCGCCAAGGAGCGCGCCGACATCGAGGCATTCTCGTTCAATACCACCATCAGCGCATTCATGATCGCGCTGAACGAGCTTTCTGCGCTGAAGTGCAGCAAGCGTGGCATCCTCGAGCCGCTGGTCATCCTTCTTTCGCCCTTCGCCCCGCACATCGCGGAAGAGCTTTGGCACGCGCTCGGTCATGAGGGTAGCGTCACTTTCGCCACCTTCCCCGAGTATGTCGAGGCTTATACTGTCGAGGACAATTGCACTTATGCCGTGTCGTTCAACGGCAAGACCCGTTTCACCGTCGATCTCCCCAAGTCGGCGGGCAAGGATGAAGTGGAGGCTGCGGTCCGCGCGATGGAACAGACGGCCAAGTATACTGACGGACTCAACATCGTAAAGGTCATCGTGGTCCCTGGAAAGATCGTGAATATCGTGGTCAAATAGCCTGTAATGGAAGCCGAAAGGAAAAAATACTATCTCGTCAACGACTTTATCATCCTGACAGTCGCCTGTTTCATCTTCGCGTTCGCCTGGGAGGGGTTCATGATCCCCAACGGCATGTCTGCGGGAGGCATGATGGGTCTTTGTACCGTCGTCCAATATGCTACCGGAGGCCTGATTCCGGCGCAGTATTCCTATTTCGCCATCAACGCCTTGCTCATCATCATCGCTGTGATCGCCATGGGCATCGGCTTCGGGTTCAAGACGATTTACTGTATCGTCATGTCGTCGCTGGCCATGGAGATAGTGGCCTCGATACCTGCGATCCATTCCGTCGCCGGAGAGTTCTTCTATGTGAAGGAAACCCTGCTGATACCGATTATAGCCGGTCTTCTGGAGGCTTTGGGCCTGGGTCTTGTCCTCAGGTACGGCGCCAGCACCGGAGGCACCGACATCATAGCGTTGATGATCAACAAATATTGGCCGGTATCGCTCAGCAAGGTATTCCTGATCTCGGACCTCTTCATTGTCGCCGCCCTTCTGTTCCTTCCCGACAAGTCCTTCACGGACATGGTGTACGGCCTTGTGGAGATCATCACATTCTCCGCCATCATAGACTATGTCGTGGGTGGTGACAAATCTTCCTACCAGCTTCTCGTCTTCTCCGACCGCTATGCCGACATAGCCGACCATATCATCACCAACATGAACCGCGGCGTCACCGTGCTCAGTGCGCAGGGCTGGTATACCAAGAAAGACAAGAACGTCCTTCTTATCCTCATCAGCCGCAAGCAGCTCCCTAACCTCACCAAGGTCATCAAGGAAGTGGATCCCAAGGCTTTCATGTCGGTGTCGTCCACAAACAACGTTTATGGGGAAGGCTTTGACGAGATCAAGACCGGACTCAAGAGGAAAAACAAACCGGAAACCAATGCCTGATAAAGAAAAGAATCTATTGCACCATGTCAAGGAGTATGCCCTCCTTGTACTCGGTCTGCTGCTGTATGTCCTCGGATGGACGGTCTTCCTGGTGCCGAACAACCTCGTGGGCGGCGGCGTGACCGGTGTGGCGTCCATCATCCAGTATGCCACTCATGGCGTCATCAAGATAGGTTACACCTACTTCACGGTCAACATCATCCTCCTTGTCATAGCTCTTTTCACACTGGGTAAAGGTTTCGGCGGCAAGACCATCGTTGCCATCTTCCTGGCTTCGCTCGGCTTGAACCTTTTCCAGACATGGATCCCCGCCGAGATCTGCCAGACTCTGGCAGTTGACAACGGCAAGCTGATGAGCGTGATCATGGGCGGTATCCTGGTGGGTGTCGGAATCGGACTTACGATGTCTGCCGGGGGAAGCACGGGAGGTACGGATATCATCGCCCTCATAGTAAACAAGTACAGAGGGATATCTCCCGGAAAGATGATTCTTGGAATGGACCTGGTGATCATCTGCTCGTCTTTGCTTGTACCTTCATTCACCGCCGAAGGCACATTGGTCCCTTTCACCGAGAAGATAGTGACAGTCGTGTATGGCCTGATCCTGATAACGGTCTGCAGTACGGTCCTTGACATGTATCTTGCGGGATCTAAGCAGTCGGTCCAGCTGTTTATCCTGTCCCACAAATACGAGGAGATCGCGGATGCCATCGCCAAGGACCTCCATCGCG
>CAMJHW010000002.1 GCA_946405645.1 uncultured Bacteroidales bacterium | reverse complement strand
AGACTTCCTTATAGGGTCGTGGGAGACTACCACGTTGATAGGCAGGAGATGTACGGGCAGCAATGTCCTCAGTCGACCTGTACTAATAGCCCGAAATCTTTCCTGAGCAGGAAATTGAAGCCGGGAATGGAGTTGCAACGCCGATAGTGTGTGTGAACACAAACGAAGCGTTAATCGCTGACAGGAGTGCAGCGTTGATGATCTCTCTCAAGTAATATATTGCGGTGGCTATAGCGGCGGGGTACCACCTCTTCCCATTCCGAACAGAGAAGTTAAGCCCGCCATCGCCGATGGTACTGCCCCACCAGGTGGGAGAGTAGGCAGCTGCCGTTCTTCGAAGGTCCGACTGGAAATCCAGCCGGACCTTTTTGCATCCCGGCAGCTGCCGTCTTCTTTTCTCCCCACCCCCTTACCCCTCCCCGTGGGAGGGGAGCAGTCGCTTCGCTCCGACTTCTCTTTTCTCTTCCTCCCTCCCTTCCTTCTCTCTCTTTCCCTCTTTCTCGCTTTCCCCGTCATCCTTCTCTCTTACCTCCTTCTCCCATCACACTCCTTTCTTTCTTCTTGGTCCATTTCCCCCTTTTCAGGCCCGTTTGGCTTTTTTCCTTTCCTTTCCTTTTCTTCGGCTCCTTCCTTTCTCGTTACCTTTTTTCTTTTCCTATCCCTCTTCTTCTCTTCTCCCTTCCTTCCTTCCTTCCTGGCTCCCTTTCACTCTTCCTGGCCCCCCGTCATCCTTCTCTCCTACCTCCTTCTCTCCTGATTTCCCTCCGCTTTTCCAGCTCCACTCCCCTTTACTTCTGTCACCTTTCCTCTCCCTCTCTCCCTCTCTCTTCTTCCTCTTATCGGCGCGGGTGCTGTTGACGGTCCAGAAGATGGACCGTCAACAGCGTTTTGAGCCCTTTTTGCTTCTGACGGTCCATTCCGTGGACCGTCTAGAGCACTTGGTCTCCCTCCAAGGCCCGTTTTTTCCTATTTCAGGCCTGGCACGGTCATTTTTCCTCCTTCGAGGCCTGATTTTGTCGTTTTTGGGCCGGGAGGGTTTGTTCCATCTTCTCCTGGGCCCGATTTTGCCATTTTCAGTCCCGGTAGGGGGATGGACTCATCTTGGAAGTACGATGGTCTACAGTCTTCGGTGCGGGAAATGGCAAATATCTCGCACGGATTAGATGATTTTGTGTTATCGGTGCGGGAAATGGCTAGTATTCCGCACGTGTAAGTAAGGTGATTAAGAGTTATCGGTGCGGGATTAGGTCTTTTTCCCGCACGGGTGGTCGGATGGTGTGGGGAGAGAGGCGTATCCTTCTACCGGTGGTCGAAGGATGTCGGGAAAGTGGCGTATCCTTCTACCGACGGTCGAAGGATGCGGGGATTAGATCTCGTCGGAGATGTTGTAGTTGTTCCGGCCGGAGGAGGTGCGGGAGATCATCTCGCAGACGAAGCCGGCAAGGAACAGGAGGACGCCGAGGATGACGGCCACGAGTGCCAGGTAGAACAGGGGCTGGTCGGTGACGGCGCGGTAAGACATGTGGTTGGCCTGGTGTACAAGCTTGGCGATGATGATCCAGACGGCCATGATGCCACCGATGAGGAACATCAGGATGCCGGGATAACCGAAGAAGTGCATCGGCTTCTTGCCAAAGGTCTGAAGGAACGACAGGGAGATAAGGTCGAGGAATCCGTTGACGAAGCGGTTCATGCCGAACTTGCTCTTACCGTACTTGCGTTTCTGGTGGTGGACCGGCTTCTCTCCGATGTTTGCGAATCCAGCATTCTTCGCTAGATATGGGATATAGCGGTGCATCTCACCGTAAACCTCTATGTTCTTGACAACTTCCTTCCTGTATGCCTTCAGTCCGCAGTTCATGTCGTGCAGCTTGATGCCGGTAATCATCCTGGCGGTTGCGTTGTAGAGCTTTGAAGGGAGGTTCTTGGTAAGTTTGTTGTCCTGGCGGTGCTGCTTCCAGCCGGAGACCAGGTCATAACCTTCCTCAAGGATCATCCTGCGCATCTCCGGGATCTCTTCCGGAGAGTCCTGCAGGTCGGCGTCCATGGTGACGACGATGTCGCCGGCGGCCTTGCGGAATCCGCAGAACAAGGCCGCGGACTTGCCGTAATTGCGCCTGAAGCGTATGCCCTTGACCGATGCATCTTTCTCCGAGAGTGCCTTGACGCAGTCCCATGACCCGTCGTCGCTGCCGTCATCGACGATTATGGCCTCATAGCTCAGGCCATCGCGTTCCATGACCTGCCGAATCCATGTCAGCAACTCGGGAAGCGACTCCTTTTCATTGTATGAGGGAATGATGATGGAAAGGTCAAGTGTCTGGTCCATGACTATTGCTCTTCAGGGGTATTGTCGTTCTGATGGAAATCCGCGAAAGGGTTGCGGGAAGGGATGTTGCGGGAAAGGATAGCGGAAAGCACCGTTCCGAAAAGGAAGCAGTATATGAGATTGGAGAAGAACATTATCTGTCCGTAGTTCATCTCTTCCATGGCTTCGAGACTCTCGGCAGGGAGTAAGGAACCGTAGGACTCCTGTACTGTCTCCAGGGCCTGGGTCATCGTATCGGGCGCGATCCAGGTGAAGTACGCCATATCGAATGCCGCGAAGATCAGCGCGGAAAGGAATGCCGTCGCCAGGCCGAAGCGGAAGGTGTCGGAATTGTCCGCTGCGGGATGTGCGGCGGCGAACTTCGTCATGAAGTACTTCATCAGGTAAATGCATCCTCCGAACTTGAGCGCCCACAGCAGGAAGGCGAGCAGGGTAGAAAGCAGTGCCATCCCCGTCGAGCCGGTGAGCTTGCTCAGCAGGAAGTTGATGATAACATAGGCGCTGGAAACGAGTCCGAGGACCAGCCCGGCCTTGCCGGCGCCGTCCCAGAGGTCTTTGCGGGAAATGCGTTTTTCCATTTACAATAACGTTTGTCCGGATACAAAGATATAAAAAAAGTTAGTACCTTTGTAAGCTTGACTGACAATATGGCTAGCCAAGTTCAAGTACTTGGTTTGTAAATACTGGTTAGTCCAATTCAATTGTTTAGTTTTTTAATTTAGAGTTATGATCAACATCACGTTTCCTGACGGCAGCGTCAGGGCCTACGAATCCGGAGTGACCGGGTATGAAATCGCGCAGAGCATCAGCCCCAGGCTGGCTGCGGAAGTATTGGCAGTATCGGTGAAGGCCAAGGGTGACACCTCGGTCGGAAGGGGAGTCACGTACGACCTCCTCCGCCCTATCACATTCAACGCCTCCATCAATCTTCTCAAATGGGAGGATGACGAGGCCAAGCGCGTTTTCTGGCACTCTTCCTCGCACCTTATGGCCGAGGCTCTCGAGGCCCTCTACCCGGGCGTGAAGTTCGGCATCGGCCCTGCCATCGAGAACGGTTTCTATTACGACGTCGACCTTGGCGGTCACCAGATCACCGACGCCGACCTTCCGAACATCGAGAAGAAGATGCTCGAGCTCGCCCGCTCCAAGGAGAGCTTCACCCGCATCGACGTGCCCAAGGCCGAGGCCATGGCGTACTTCAAGGAAAAGAACGACCCGTACAAGTGCGAGCTCATCAGCGAGCTCGAGGACGGTACCATCACGTATTATAAGAACGGCGCTTTCACTGACCTTTGCCGCGGACCTCACCTCATGAATACCGACGTCATCAAGGCCGTCAAGCTCACCGCCATCGCCGGAGCATACTGGAGGGGCGACGAGAAGCGCCAGCAGCTTACCCGCATCTACGGCATCACCTTCCCCAAGAAGTCCCTTCTTGACGAGTATCTCCAGTTGATGGAGGAGGCCCGCAAGCGCGACCATCGCAAGCTCGGCAAGGAGATGGAGCTCTTCACCTTCTCGCAGCGCGTCGGTCTCGGACTGCCGTTGTGGCTGCCCCGTGGCGCCATCATGCGCAACATCCTTGAGAACTTCCTGCGCAAGAAGCAGGCGGAGCTCGGCTATCTCCCCGTCGTGACCCCTCACATTGGAGGCAAGGAGCTTTACGTCACTTCCGGCCATTATGCCAAGTATGGAAAGGACTCGTTCCAGCCCATCCGCACCCCCCAGGAAGGCGAGGAGTACATGCTCAAGCCCATGAACTGCCCTCACCACTGTGAGATCTTCCGTTCCTCCCCTCACTCGTACAAGGACCTTCCTCTGCGATATGCAGAGTTCGGAACGGTCTATCGTTACGAGCAGAGCGGAGAGCTCCACGGATTGACTCGCGTCCGCGGTTTTACCCAGGACGACGCTCACCTCTTCTGCCGCCCGGACCAGCTCCAGGAGGAGTTCGAGAAGGTCATCGACCTCATCCTCTATGTCTTCAAGACCCTGAAGATGACGGACTATATGGCTCAGATCTCCCTTCGCGACCCGCACAACAAGGAGAAGTATATCGGCTCAGACGAGAATTGGGCCAAGGCCGAGCAGGGCATCATCGACGCCGCTGCCAAGAAGGGCCTCAAGACTGTCGTCGAGTACGGCGAGGCCGCGTTCTATGGCCCCAAGCTCGACTTCATGGTCAAGGATGCCATCGGCAGAAGGTGGCAGCTCGGCACCATCCAGGTCGATTACAATCTCCCCGAGCGCTTCCAGCTCGAGTATACCGACGCCGACGGCTCCAAGAAGCGTCCCGTCATGATCCACAGGGCTCCGTTCGGCTCCATCGAGCGCTTCACCGCCGTCGTGCTTGAGCACACCGCCGGCCACCTGCCCGCATGGCTCGCCCCGGATCAGGTTAAAGTGCTGCCTGTCAGCGAAAAATATGCAGAATATGCGGAAAAAGTTTGCGGTTTGCTGAAAAATTCCGATATTCGCGCTTCGATTGATGGCAGGAACGAGACGCTCGGCAAGAGGATCCGCGAGGTTGCTCTTCTCAGAGTCCCGGTTCTGGTCATCGTCGGTGAGAAGGAAGTTGCCGATGGCACCGTCTCAGTGAGACAGGAGGGCATCGACAAGGGTTCCATGACTTTGGACGGATTCATCGACTTCTTCAAGGCCGCCGTGGCCGAGGAGTTGTCCTGATCCGACCGACATATGACATTTTGTTTATTTTAATTTTAGGAGGAAAGTTTTATCGCAGCACCTTACAAACCGGCTCCAAGGCCTATGGAGTCCAGACCTAACGGTCAGAGATCAGGCTACCGCCCTCAACGCAAGGAAGAGGGTGAATTGAACATCAACGAGGAGATTACCGCACCCCAGGTGCGTCTCGTCGGTGACAATGTACCCGAACCGGGTATCTATCCCATCGCCAAGGCAATGGCCATGGCCGATGAACTCAGTCTTGATCTGGTGGAGATAAGCGCTAAGGCGGACCCTCCCGTTTGCAAGATCCTCGACTATCAGAAGTACCTGTACCAGCAGCGTAAGAAAGCCAAGGAGATGAAGGCCAACGCCGCCAAGGTGGTGATCAAGGAGATCCGTTTCGGCCCCAATACCGATGAGCATGACTTCCAGTTCAAGCTCAAGCACGCCAAGGAGTTCCTCGCCGAGGGCTCCAAGGTCAAGGCTTCGATCTTCTTCCGCGGCCGCTCCATCCAGTTCGCCGACCAGGGCGAGAAGCAGCTCCTTCGCTTCGCGGTCGAGCTCGAGGAGGTAGGACGGGCGGAGAACATGCCGGTGCTCGAGGGTAAGAGGATGACGATGATGCTTGCTCCACTGAAGAAGAAATAGTCTGCGTGGCAGACTCATATATTATTAACAATTAATTTTTTAACAATGGCAAAGCTTAAGACCAACTCCGGTGCCAAAAAGCGTTTCACGCTTACCGGATCGGGAAAAATCAAGAGAAAGCACGCTTACCACAGCCACATTCTCACGAAGAAGACCAAGAAGCAGAAGAGAAATCTCGACCATTTCGCCATCCTCGACAAGGTTGATGAGGGTCGTGTAAAAGAGCTCCTTGTTCTGTAGTAACATTTAAGTCAAACTTGGATGAGCAGTAGGTCAAGTGCCCCGCAGGGGCCACTGCCTCCAGAAAAGAAAACGTATTATGCCAAGATCAGTTAATTCAGTCGCCTCCAGGGCGCGCCGCAAGAAGATCCTCAAGAGAACCCGTGGAAACTTCTTGTCGAGAAGGAATGTTTGGACGGTTGCGAAGAACACCTACGAGAAGGGTCTCACCTACGCATACCGTGACCGCAGGACCAAGAAGCGCAATTTCCGCGCCCTTTGGATCCAGAGAATCAATGCCGCCGCACGTCAGTACGGTATCACTTATTCTCAGTTTATGGGTAAACTTGCCAAGCAGAACATCGGTCTCAACCGTAAAGTGCTGGCAGACCTTGCCATGAATAATCCTCAGGCATTCGAGGCAATCATCAACTCCGTAAAGTAGTTTGATGTGAGCTGGAAGGAGTTTTACCATAACAGGTGGACAAGGTTCAGTTTCTGGGCTCTGCTCTATGTGTTGTGGGTCATCTGGCTCGGAAGTTACTGGTGGCTCCTCGGACTCGTTGTCATCTTCGACATGTTCATCACCAAGAAGGTGAAATGGACATTCTGGAAGAAGGACTACAAGGAGGGAGAGAAACACAATGTCTGGCTTGACTGGCTCGATGCCATCATCTTCGCCGTCATCTTCGTGACATTCATCAATATCTTCTTTTTCCAGGCGTTCAAGATTCCTTCGTCCTCCATGGAGAGTACGCTCTATACCGGAGACCATCTCTTCGTAAGCAAGCTGGCATACGGCCCCAGGGTCCCCGAGACCCCTTTGACCGTTCCTTTCACGCACAACGTCATCTTTGGGAAGGAGTCCTATTCGACCCTCATCCACAATAAGTACAGAAGGCTGAAAGGTTTCGGGCAGGTCAAGAGAGGCGATGCGGTCGTATTCGGATTCCCGAACGGTGACACCGTTCTGAAAAAAGCCCCGGTGGAAGACTACCACGCTCTCGTGAGAGCGAACGGCAGGGAACTGGTGGAAAGCAGGCTCGGTCCCATCATCGTCCGTCCTACGGACAAAAAGGACCACTACGTCAAGCGCTGCGTCGCCCTTCCGGGCGACACCCTCGCAGTCAAGGACGGCCTGGTGTACATCAATTCCGTCCAACAGGAGGTCTATCCGGGTATCCAGCTTTCCTACAGGGTAGTGACCAACGGACAGCGTATCAACTCCAAGACCCTCGAGAAGCTCGGGCTCAACATTGGGGAGCTTTATTACGACGCCAATCTCCCCGGATATCCCGAAATGCCCCTTACGGCAGAGATGCTGGGACAGGTGAAGGGAATGTCAGGCGTAGTGAGCGTAGAGCCCAATATCGAGAAGTATCCGTCGGTGGATGCATACGGAATCTTCCCGTTCTCTCCGGATTACCGCTGGACGCGTGACTGGTTCGGTCCGCTCTGGATTCCGAAGAAGGGCGTAACGGTGGAGCTTGACACGGACAACCTTCCGCTGTATGAGCGCATCATCACCGCCTACGAGAAGAACGACCTCAAGGTCAATCCTGAAGGCATCATCTACATCAACGGAAAGGAGGCGACCAGCTACACTTTCGCACAGGATTATTACTTCATGATGGGAGACAACAGGCACAATTCCCTGGACTCCAGGTACTGGGGCTTTGTCCCTGAAGATCACATAGTCGGGAGACCGTCGGTGATCTGGCTGTCGACCAACCGGAACGCCAAGTTCCCTAAAAACATAAGGTGGCGCAGATTCCTCAAATTTGTCTAGAACATTTGGATTTGCAAAAAATTAGAGCGATATTTGCAGCCCCGTAAATTATTTAGAATCAATTAAAAGTATAAAGATATGGCAAAGGTTTGTCAAGTTACAGGTAGAAAGAGAATGAAAGGCAACAACGTTGCCCATTCCAAACTGCGCACCAAGCGCGACTTCTCCCTCAACCTCAAGACCAAGAGATTCTGGTCTGAGGAGGAGCAGAGATTCATCACTTTGAAGGTGTCTTGCAAGGGCATGAGGATCATCGAGAAGAACGGTCTCGACGCCACCCTCAAGGAGGCCCGCGAGAAAGGATTGGTTAACCTTGTTTAATTTTATCGACTATGGCAAAGAAAGCTAAAGGAAACAGGGTGCAGGTCATCCTCGAGTGCACCGAGCAGAAGGAAAGCGGTGTCCCTGGAATGTCCAGGTATATCACTACCAAGAACAAGAAGAACACCCCCGAGCGTCTGGAGCGTAAGAAATACAATCCTTTCCTCAAGAAGGTCACTGTTCACCGTGAAATCAAATAATTGATAGGAGATTAAACTATGGCAAAGAAAGCCGTCGCTACGTTCGCAGCCAAGGCCGGTGCTAAGAGCATGGTCAAGTGCATCCGTATGGACAAGTCCCCCAAGACCGGCGCTTATGTCTTCACTGAGCAGCTCGTCGAGGAGTCCAAGGTCAAGGAGTATTTCGACAAGAAATAATCTTCCTCTCGTGATAATTAAGGGACGGAGCCCGATTCAGGGGCTCCGTCCCTTTTTTAGTTCGTCGTTTTTGACTATATTTGTAGGTTACAAAACAAAGCGATATGGGAATATTCGACAAAGGCACCGCCAAGACGAAGCAGAGTTTCTTCCAGAGGCTCTCCAGGGCAGTCGTCGGCCGGTCGCGCGTCGATGACGACGTGCTCGACGCCATCGAGGAGGCTCTCGTCTCCTCCGACATGGGCGTCGAGACCACGCTCAAGGTCATCGACCGGCTGGAGGAGAGGGTGGAGAAGGACAAGTACATGTCTTTCGATGAGCTTGTCACCCTCCTCAGGGAGGAGATATCCAAGCTCATCGACCTTGACGGCACCGATGAGGTTGTTCCTTTCGATTTCTCCCACAAGCCTTATGTCATCATGGTAGTCGGCGTGAACGGCGTGGGCAAGACCACCACTATCGGCAAGCTCGCATCCATGCTCAGGGCGCAGGGCAAGAAGGTCATCCTCGGCGCCGCGGATACCTTCCGTGCGGCCGCGGTGGACCAGCTGCAGGTCTGGGCCGACAGGGCCGGCGCGGACATCGTCCGCCAGAGCATGGGCTCCGACCCGGCCTCCGTGGCCTATGACACTGTCATGGCCGCCGTCGCCCGCGGCGCTGACGTCGCAATCATCGACACTGCCGGACGCCTTCACAACCGCATAGACCTGATGAACGAACTGACCAAGATCCGCAACGTCATGCGCAAGGTCGTTCCCGACGCTCCGCACGATGTCCTGCTGATCCTTGACGGATCCACAGGCCAGAATGCCTTCCAGCAGGCCAAGGAGTTTTCGCGTGCGACCGATGTCACTTCGCTGGCGGTCACCAAGCTCGACGGCTCCGCAAAGGGCGGCGTGGTCATCGGCATCGTGGACCAGTTCCGCATCCCCATCAAATTCATAGGCATAGGCGAAGGGATCGACGACCTCAAGGTCTTCGACCGCCGGGAGTTCGTCACCTCGCTCTTCACTCCCGAAGATTTGAAGAAATAATACAGTAAACGATATATGAAGCTTTCTTACAATTGGCTCAAGGACTATCTTGAGTTCGATCTCACTCCCGCCCAGGTGGCGGATGCGATCACCTCGATCGGTATCGAAGTCGACTCCGTCGAAGAACAGGAAGAAATCCCCGGAGGCCTCGCCGGCGTCGTCGTCGCCGAGGTCCTGGAGTGCGAACCCCATCCCGATTCCGACCATCTCCATGTCACCAAGGTGGATGCCGGTGACGGCGAGCCTGTCACGGTCGTCTGCGGCGCTCCCAATGTCGCCGCCGGCCAGAAAGTGCTTTTTGCCACTCTCGGTACCGTCCTTCCCGGTGATTTCAAGATAAAGAAGTCCAAGATCCGCGGAGTCGAGTCCTTCGGCATGATCTGCGCTGCCGACGAGCTCGGCATCGGCGAGGACCATTCCGGTATCATGGTCCTCGAGCCCGAGGCTGTGGTCGGCACGCCCGCCAAGGATTATCTCCATCTCAAGACCGAAGCCGTGATCGAGTATGAGATCACTGCCAACCGCGTGGATGCCGCTTCGCACATCGGCGTCGCCCGCGACCTCTATGCCTGGCTCAGGCTCAACGGCATTCCGTGCAAATACCATCTTCCCGACGTTTCCGCCTTCCGCGAGGGAGCGGGCGAGGGGATTCCCGTGGAGGTCCTCGATTCCGAAGGCGCTCCGCGCTATTCCGGTATCACGGTCAAGGGTGTCAAGGTCGGTCCTTCCCCTGAGTGGCTCCAGAAGAAGCTCATGTCCATCGGACACAATCCCATCAACAATATCGTCGATATCTCCAATTTCGTGCTCTTCGAGATCGGTCAGCCTCTCCACACGTTCGACGCAGCCAAGATCGCCGGTGGCAAGGTCATAGTCCGCAGGGCCCTCAAGGATGAGCCCATCCGCACCCTGGACGGCATCGACCGCAAGCTCTGCGACCGTGACATGGTCATTGCCAATGCCGAGGGACCGATGTGCATCGCCGGCGTATTCGGCGGAGAAGACTCCGGAGTGACCGAGTCCACCACTGACGTTTTCATCGAGAGCGCATACTTCGATCCCGGTTCCATCCGCAAGACCGCCAAGAGCCAGACCCTCCAGACCGACGCATCCTTCCGCTATGAGCGCGGCGCCGACCCGGAGGCCGTGCCTTTTGCGCTCAGGCGCGCCGCGCTCCTCATACAGGAGCTCGCCGGCGGCGAGATCGTAGGCAAGGTCCAGGAAATCTATCCCAACCGCATCGAGCGCAGGAAGATCGAACTCGACTATGACCGCATCCAGAGCTTTATCGGCAAGGAAATCGGAGCCGAAACCATCGAAAATATATTGGAGTACCTGAATTATGTATTCGTGGAGAAGACTGCCCACGGCGCCGTCGTCGCAGCCCCGACCTATATGGTCGACGTCACCCGTGAGTGCGATGTTGTGGAGGAGATACTCCGCATCTACGGATACAACAATATCGACCTGCCCCGCCACATGAAGATGTCCGTGAACGCTTCGCCTTCCCCGGATCCCGAAGCCGTCCGAAACTCCATCTCCAATTTCCTGGCATCCAACGGCTTCGTCGAGACCATGAACAATTCCCTTACCAAGGGAGAGTACTACGACAAACTCATTTCCTTCCCCGCCGAGGCCTGCGCACGCGTGGTCAACCCGCTCAGCCAGGACCTCAACGTCATGCGTCAGACCCTGCTTCTGGGAGGCCTCGAAGTGGTCGCCTACAATGCCAACCGTCAGACTTCTTCCATGAAGTTCTTCGAGTACGGTTCGGTCTATGCCCGCCGTCCCGAAGTCGAGGGTACCACCCTTGCCGGATACGAGGAGCATCCTTGCTTCGCACTGTTCATAACGGGTACCCCGGACAAGTCCTGGCGCGCCGAACCCGGCAAGAGCGATTACTTCCAGCTCAAGGGCTATGTCGAGCTGCTGCTCCGCCGTTTCGGAGCCAAACTCTCGCAGTTCCGCACCGGTGCCGCCCCTTCCGATATCTTCTCCGAGGGAATGACTTACAGCATCCCCGGAGGACATGACCGCAAGCTTCTTACCATGGGTACCGTCAATCCCGCGCTTGCCCGCCGTTTCGGCGTCAAGCAGCCCGTTTTCGCTGCGGAGATCGACTGGAACGCCTTGTTCGATCTTGTAAAGCGCGATAAAGTCGCGTTCAAGGAGCTTCCCCGTTTCCCCGAGGTACGCCGCGACCTTGCCCTTCTCCTTGACGAGAATGTGCAGTATGCCGACCTTCAGGCCAGTGCGACCAGGGTCGCCAAGAAGCTTCTCAAGCAGGTCACCCTGTTCGACGTATATCGCGGAGACAAGATTCCGGCCGGCAAGAAGCAGTACGCCTTGGGCTTTGTGCTCCAGGATACCGAGAAGACCCTGACGGACGCCGATGTGGAGCGTGTCATGGACAAGCTCCTTTCCACGTTCACCAATGAATTCGGAGCAGTCCTTCGCTAGTATGTCAAAATTTGTCCGGAATAGTATCGCGGTCATCTTCCTGGCCCTTTGTCTCTGCTCCTGCAGCAGGGAAGGCAGGGTCATTCCCAGGAACAGGATGGCCCGTATCTATGCCGAGATGTTCCTTGCTGACTCCTGGGTCAATCAATCGTCTCAGGAGATCAGGGAACGTGCGGATACCACCGCGCTGTACAGGCCTATTATCGAGAAGTATGGCTATACTCTGGAGGATTATTGGGCAAGCATAGCATATTATCTGCAGGACCCGGACCGTTTTTCCAGGATACTCAGGAAAGCTTCCGACATTTTGGGCGCCGAGGTTTCCGCACTCGAAAAGGCCAGGGAAGCTGCCATGGAGACACCGCCCGTGGAGGAGGCAGAGCCATGATGCGCGAAACCCTCGTATTCGGGCCCATCCGCAGCCGCAGACTCGGCTCGTCTCTGGGCATCAACGTCCTGCCCGAGAATGGCAAGTTGTGCAACTTCGACTGCATCTACTGCGAGTGCGGATGGAACTGCGACGGCAGGGGAGATACCAGACTCCCGTCCGCCTCTGAATTGCGCGTCACCCTTGGAGACAAGCTTCAGGCTTGCAGCCGTATGGGTATCGGTATAGATTCCATCACTTTTTCCGGAGACGGGGAACCTACGCTCAATCCCGATTTCCCTGCCATGGTGGACACTACTCTCGAGCTCAGGGACAGTTTCTTCCCTCAGGCGAAGGTGTCGGTTCTCTCCAATGCTACGATGGTGCACAAGGATGCGGTATTCGAAGCTCTCCGCAAGGTCGACAACCCCATCCTGAAAATAGACGCCCCTACCACTGAACTTGCGCGTCGCATCAACCGTCCCGCGCCAGGGTATCGGGTCGAAGCCGTTGTCGAGGCGCTCAAGCGTTTCGAAGGGAACTTCGTCATGCAGACCATGTTCCTCAGGAGCGCCGATTTCGATTCGTCATCTCCTGAAGTGCTCGACGGCTGGATGGATATAGTCCGCACTTTGCGCCCCCGTGAGGTGATGGTCTATACTATCGACCGCGAGACTCCGCAGGAGGGACTTGTGAAATTCACGGCAGAGGAGATGCGCGAATTGGTCCGCCCCCTGTCGGAAGAAGGATTCATGATTCAGATAAGAGGATAATAACACATACAATATGGATACATTGTGCAAGAAGTACGGGTATGCCCCCGACAAAGAAAAGATCGACAGGAGTCTTGAGATCATCGCCGCCAATCTCGAGAATGTCATTTCCGCCGATGTCCTGAAGGAGTGTTTCTCCCTGATGGATGTCACTACGCTTCATACGGAAGACACTGTGGCTTCCGTGTGCAGCCTTGTGGACAAGGTCAACTCGCTGCAGCAGGATTACCCGGAGTATCCGCTGCCCGCTTCCGTCTGCGTGTTCCCCAATTTCGCGTCGGTGGTCGCCGGCCGCCGTGCGGATCCAAGGGTGCATGTTACGGCAGTGTCGAGCTGTTTCCCTTCCGCCCAGAGCTTCTTGGAGGTGAAGGTCCGCGAGTGTGAACTCGCAGTTGAAGGAGGCGCGGACGAGATCGACATCGTGCTCGCTCTCAATTCTTTCCTGGCAGGGGATTATGACCAGGCATCCCGCGAGATCCGCGAGATGAAGGCCGCCATCGACTGCAAGGCGGCGGAGGCCGGACGTACGGTCGTGCTCAAAGTGATACTCGAGACCGGACTGCTTGTCACTCCCGAGAAGATAGCCGAGGCGTCGTTCCTCGCGATGGAGGCTGGTGCCGATTTCATCAAGACTTCCACCGGCAAGGTCAGCGTCAATGCTACTCCGATGGCGGCCTATGTCATGTGCGAGTGCATCCGCGCTTTCCATGCCAAGACAGGCCGCAAGGTCGGCTTCAAGGCCGCAGGAGGCATCTCCAATGCCATGGATGCGGTATGTTACTATTCCATTGTTTCCTCGGTATTGGGCAAGGAGTGGATCGACAACCGCTTCTTCCGATTTGGAGTGAGCCGTCTGGCCAACTCCCTCATGTCAGCCATCGAACAGAAGACCGTCAGCGTTTTTTAGCTTTTTGCTGAGGTTTCCGTAAGAAAAATCGGCTTCGTACAGGCGTACGGGGCCGATTGTGCATTTTAAACGTTTCCATTTTGTGAACACGGATGATTATCCGTCACTTTGTATCAGGAATCATAATGGAAAAAGACTATGAGAACTTCATTCAAACTGTTTTTCCCGGTCGCCGCCTTGTGCGCGTGCTCCGTCGTGGACGACGGAGCCGCGCCCGGACTCGCCGGCCCGGAAGACGTATCGCACGACATGATCGTGCTGGGCGACCGGCTCGACGATCCTTATTCCGTCTCGAATGTCGAGTCCGCCCTTCTGTCCCTTTATCCCTCCAAGGCCGGCCGGGTGGATCTCAAGCCGACCGACATTTACGTCCGTTTCCTGCCTCGGAACGAGGAGGAGTACGACCGCCTGGTGTCTGACGGGATCCACCTTACCGACCACCCTCTGGATTACGAAATCATCCGGGAGGGAGACTACTATCACGACCCGGAACTGGACGGGGAAGCGATTACCTGGCAGTATGCCGTCCTGAGTCCCGATTACTCTTTTCCGAAAGGGATCCGTTACGAGATCCTGGACGAATGCTATATCGCCGACAATGTCGCCACCCGTGCTGATGGAATAGACTGGGAAGAGGTGGAACGCGAGGCCTACCGCTTGACTGGCAATGCCGCCATGCTGGAACCCGCCGTGAGGGGCGGCGAGACTGGTCATGCGCGCCCTTCGGGCCGCTTGACCGTCATCGACGCCCGTAACGGCGGGGCTGAGGAAGGCATAGCCGGCGTGAAAGTGTCATGCAACACCTTCGTGAAGTTCGCCCATGCGTATACTGATTCACAAGGATACTATACGATGGACCGCGAGTTCAGTTCGGAGTTGCGTTACCGTATTGTGTTCCAGAACGAAAAGGGTTTCGGGATAGGTCTCAACAAGATCCTTGTACCGGCTTCGTCCTCCACTCTCGGTAAGGCCGGGCCGGAAGGGGTAAGCCTTACCGTGACCAAAGACTCCGACCGCCGTCTCTTTACCCGTACGGTCGTCAACAACGCCGCGTGGGATTATTACGAGTCCTGCTCTGCCAGCGACAGAAAAGTTACTCTTCCTCCGGCGAATACCAGGATATGGATTTTCCAGTCACTGGATGCGTGCAGCACGCCTATGCTCCAGCAGGGCGTGCTGGTGGACGACACCTCCATAGGAAAGTACCTGGGAGATTTCAAGAATACCGTCAAGATGTTCCTTCCGGATATTACCCTTGGAGTCAAGGATATAGAAGAATACTCGACGATATATGCCGGAACGGTGCACGAGCTTGCCCATGCGAGCCATTTCGCCCAGGTCGGGAAAGAGTACTGGAACAAGTATATTTCCTATGTCCTTAGATCTTTCGTCGAGTCAGGAGGCAAGATGTACGGGGCAGGCGCCGGAGATGGCTCGGGACATTGTGCCGTCGGCGAGTCTTGGGGTTACTATATGCAGAACAGGTTGTACAAGGACCGTTACGGGGAGGATCGGATGTCTTTCGGGACTTCCTACTGGTTCCATCCGCAGGTCCTCCTGTATCTTGACGAACGAGGACTCGACAGGTCGAGGATCTCGAAGGCTCTCCAGCCCGATGTTATTGACAGCGACACCCTTCAGGATAAGCTTGAAAGCCTGTATCCTGAATACGGCACCATCATAGGACAGGCTTTCAAAAGATATGATTGATCGGCTATGAAACGCTTCGTTATTCTTCTTGTCCTTCCGCTGCTGATGTGCGGCAGGACGTACGCCCAGGAGATGTCCTTATCTACCAATGTGCTGGGCTATGTCAACCTCGGTACGATGAACGTCGAGGCTTCCTGGGGATTCTCCAGGCATTGGACGGCCAACCTCGGCCTCCGTTACAATCCTTTCACCTTTCCCGGCAGGGAGGGGGTGGCGGACCAGATGCAGGCCCGTCAGCGAACCGTGGCCGTGGGAGGAAGGTACTGGCCCTGGCACATCCACTCCGGTTGGTGGTTGGCCGGCAAGGCGCAGTACCAGGAATACAACCGCGGGGGACTTACCGAGGCTGAAACTTCGGAAGGGGACAGGATAGGAGGAGGGTTGACGGGAGGTTACACGTATATGCTGTCTCCGAGTCTGAACCTTGAGATCGGCGCCGGCGTCTGGACGGGGTATGAACGGTATACGACGTACGCCTGTCCGGAATGCGGACGTGTGGTCGGGAAAGGGGAGCGCCATTTCGTCCTGCCCAACGACTTCTTGCTCGGTCTGGTATATGTGTTCTGACCTGCGTGCCGGTGCGGCGGCGGTTCTGTGCTTCTGGCTTCTCCTGTCTTGTTCGGTCAAGGAAGACCGTGAAGGATGTCCGTGTTTCCTGACTTTGGATTTGGAGGCGGTGGAGACGGCCGGCCTGGTGAAGAAGGGACTCGATTCCCTTGTGCTGGCGGTAAGTGCCGGGGATGGTTTCTATGTAGAGGATGGATTCGACTTGCGGGAAATCGTAACGGAATACGAACTGGCAGTGCCGAAGTCGCAGATAGATGTCGTCGCTGCTTGCGGTCCGGGCCTGGAAGAATTGTCTCGGAGAGGAGTGCTTATACCGGAAGGTAACGAATGCCCGGCGCTTTACCTCTTTTCCGACTCTTTCTCAGCGTTGGCCGGCGAGATGCGCCGCGTCGTCAGGCTTCACAAGGAGTACTGTATGCTGACAGTGAGCATGAAGACCTCCTTCAACGCCGTTGCGCGGCCGTATCGCATCCGGCTTGAAGGCAATGTCGCCGGTTGTACGATGGACGGGACGCCGGCGGAGGGGCTTTTCAATTGCTTTTCGTCCCCTTCCGCCGGCGGCCTGTGCCATCTGAACGTTCCACGGCAGCGGGACGGCTCTCTGCGTCTCGAAGTGTACTTTTTGGATTCCGACGAAGTCCGGAGCTTTCCGGTCGGGGAGTACATCCTTGAAAGCGGATATGACTGGACTGCACGGGACCTTGAGGATGTGAGTGTGGAGATGGATTTCTCGCGCTCTTCCCTGACGGTTTCCACCTCGAAATGGAAGAAGACTCTGAGCTTTGAAATTACTTTCTAGTAATGCTTGGATTTCCGAAACTTTTTGTATCTTTGCAGTCCACTTCTGAGCGCGGGTGGCGGAATGGTAGACGCGCTAGTTTCAGGAGCTAGTGCTGTAAAAGGCGTGTGAGTTCGAGTCTCATCCCGCGCACGAAACCGGTCCCGGAGATATCCTCCGGGACCGGTTGTTTTTTATCCGTAGTTGTCGTTGATCAGCTGAATGTCTCGCGTATATTGGCCGCGATGGCGGAAACGAGGCGGGTCCTTGCCTCTACGCTTGCCCAGGCAGTATGCGGGGTGAAGCGGAACTTCTCGGGATGCCGTGTGTGGAGGAGGGGATTGTCCGCAGGCAGCGGTTCCTTGACGAACACGTCGAGTGCGGCGCCGCCGATGCGGCCTTCGTCGACGGCCTGCGCCAGCGCAGCCTCGTCGACTATGCCGCCGCGGCCCATGTTGACGATGAATGCCGTCGGTTTCATAAGGGCAAGTTCCTTCGCCCCTACCAGTCCCGCGGTGCGCTCGTTGTATGGGGCGTGGATGCTGATGACGTCCGCCGTACGCATCAGTTCATCGAGGGGGAGACTCGGATATTCCTTGTTGTGTGATGTCCCCGATGTCGAATAATAGACCACCTTCATTCCGAAAGCCTCTGCCACGCGTGCTACCTTAGTGCCGATGTTGCCCAGTCCGATGATGCCGATAGTCTTGCCGGTAAGTTCATAGAACGGTCGGCTGAGGTCGGTGAAGATGGGGCCTGCGGAGTACGTGCCGGACTTGACGGCCGTATCGAAGTAGGGGCCGTTGCCGGCGAGGGAGAGGATATGCATGAAAGTCTCCTGTACCACCGAATCGGTGGAGTATCCGGCTACGTTCTTTACGGGTATGTTTCTGGCTGCCGCAGCTTTCAAGTCGATATTGTTGACTCCGGTGGCCGCTTCGCAGATGAGTCTGAGCGACGGAGCTGCGGCAATCAGCTCCGAGTCGACGATTATTTTGTTGATAATCAGAACTTCGCAGTCGCTTACGCGCGACAGCGCCTCTTCCTTGGTCGAAGTGGGATAGCATATGAGATCTCCGAGGGCGGCGATCTCGTCCAGCGGCGTATCGCCGACTGTGGAGGCATCCAGGAAAACGATTTTCATATGGTCCGGTCTTGTGTTATATACAAAAATAAAATAAAAAATTCGTATTGTGCCCGAAAAACCGTAATTTTGCAAGATTCAGTTAGTTTAGTAGTATAGATTTGATTATGCAGGAAATCAGAAACATAGCGATCATCGCGCACGTCGACCACGGCAAGACCACTCTCGTCGACCGCATGATCTATCAGGCCAACCTCGTCCGCCAGCCCGAGAACCTCGGCCAGCTCATCCTCGACAACAACGACCTTGAGCGCGAACGCGGCATCACCATCCTGGCCAAGAACGTCTCCGTTATCTACAAAGGAGTCAAGATCAACATTATCGATACTCCCGGGCACAGCGATTTCGGAGGGGAAGTGGAGCGCGTGCTCAACATGGCGGATGGCGTGCTGCTGCTTGTCGATGCCTTCGAAGGTTGCATGCCGCAGACCCGTTTCGTCCTCCAGAAGGCGCTGGAAATGGGCAAGAAGCCCATCGTCGTCGTCAACAAGGTGGACAAGCTCAACTGCCGTCCCGACGAGGTGCAGGAGGAGGTATTCGACCTCATGTGCAACCTCAACGCCACTGACGAGCAGCTCGATTTCAAGACCATTTTCGGCAGCGCCAAGCAGGGCTGGATGTCCGAGGACTGGCATACGCCCGGTACCGACATCACGCCGCTCCTCGACGCTATCCTTGAGGTCATCCCCGCTCCGGAGGTCATCGAGGGCACTCCCCAGATGCTTATCTCTTCGCTCGAGTATTCGCCTTACGTGGGACGTATCGCCGTCGGCCGTATCACCCGCGGAACGCTTCGCAGCGGACAGAACATAAGCCTATGCAAGCGCTATGACGTCGTTCAGAAGCAGAAGATAAAGCAGCTGATGGTGTTCGAAGGCCTTGGCAAGACCAATGTAGAGGAAGCCCGTTGCGGTGACATTTGCGCCGTGGTGGGCATCGACGGGTTCGAGATCGGCGATACTATCGCGGACTATGAGAATCCAGAGGCGCTTCCGCCTATCGCCATCGACGAACCGACGATGAGCATGCTCTTTACGATCAACAATTCCCCCTTCTTCGGCAAGGATGGAAAATACGTCACTTCGCGCCATCTCAAGGAGCGTCTCGACCGCGAGCTCGAGAAGAACCTCGCCCTTCGCGTCAAGCCCGGTCTTTCCGCCGATTCGTTCGTCGTGTACGGCCGTGGTGTGCTGCACCTGTCGGTGCTCATCGAGACTATGCGCCGCGAGGGCTTCGAGCTCCAGGTCGGCCAGCCGAAAGTCCTGGACAAGGTCATCGGCGGTCAGCGCTGCGAACCCATCGAGGACCTCTCCATCGAGGTCCCCGAGGCCTTTGTCGGCGCTGCGATCGAGATCGCCACGCGCCGCAAAGGCGCCCTGCTCCGCATGGAGCCGCGCGGGGACCGCACCCTTCTCGAGTTCGAGATTCCGACCCGCGGCCTTATGGGCCTCCGCAGCAACATGCTTACCGCCACCCAGGGAGAGGCCATCGTCGCCCACCGCTTCAAGGAGTACCAGCCGTTCAAGGGCGAGCTTGAGCACCGCAACAACGGCTCGCTCGTCTCCCTTGAGACCGGCGAGGCCGTGGCTTACTCGATGAACAAGCTCCTCGACCGCGGCCGTTTCTTCGTCGAGCCCGGAGAGGAGATCTACGGCGGACAGGTGCTCGGTGAGCACACCCGTGAGCGCGACCTTAACATCAATATCTGCAAGACCAAGAAGCTCACCAACGTCCGTGCGGCGGGAAGCGACGAGAAGGTCGTCCTGCCTCCGGCCATCAAGTTCTCCCTCGAAGAGGCCTTGGAATACATCCAGGACGATGAACTGGTCGAAGTCACGCCTCATTTCATGCGTATCCGCAAGATTTTGCTCGATCCTCTGGAGAGAAAAAGAAAAAGCGGTGAAGAAGATTGTTAATAGGAAATTTTTTACTAACTTTGCAACCCTTTATTGTACCGTTAAGCGGTTTGGCGTCCGGAAGGACGGACTTCCGCTGGCACGCTGGAGGACAGTTCTTTAGCGGTTTTGAGAATTCGGAGATACTTGATGCAGATTTGGTTGTCTGCGCTGTAGTGAACAAAGCCGGACGTTATGTCGGGGTCGATCTCGACATAGAAGGCACCGTAGTCGTGGCTTGCGACCGCTGCCTTGCGGATCTTACACTGCCTGTGTCCGTGCGTCCTGCGTTCAGTGTCAAGTTCGGAGAAGTCCCGGAGGATGCTTCCTCCACGGACGAGGGCGGAAGGGAGATTGTCTTCCTGCCCGAGACCGACGCTGACATGGACCTCGCCCAGATAGTCTATGACTATGTCTGCACTTCGCTTCCGCTCTCACGCGTCCATCCCGACGGGGAGTGCGACCCGGAGACGGTCAAGTACCTGAATCCTGAAGACAAAGGAGACGCGGAAGAGTCCGGCGAACCCGCCGAGAGCCCGTTTGCCGCGCTGAAGAATTTATTGAAGGAATAATGAAATTTTAAAGATAGTTTAATATGGCACATCCGAAACACAAACTCTCCAAGCAGAGAAGAGACAAGAGAAGGACTCACGATCTCGCTCCTGTACCGACCCTCGCCACCTGCCCTAACTGCGGTGCGACCGTCATGTACCACAGAGTATGCCCTGAGTGCGGCTACTACAGAGGTCGTCAGATCATCGAGAAGAGCGCCGAGTAATCGCCCTCTTCCATTGATGGTCCCATAGTTCAACGGATAGAACGAAGGTTTCCTAAACCTTAAATACAGGTTCGATTCCTGTTGGGACTACGAAAGCGGACTTTCCCGATAAATCGGGAGGGTCCGTTTCCATTTCTCCGTATAACACGCTGCTATTCTGGTAGATATATTCCAGAGCTGAGTTGATGGATTTGGTTCGATATTTTTCACCGTCAAATTCAATTCCTTCTGGAAAAATCGAACCAAGGATACGTACTTTGGTTTCGGCGCTGGCTGTGGAGAGGAAGGATGGAAGGTTTTCAACAATGGTCATACTGTATTCGACCTTTTCTTTGATTCTCAAAGATTCATCAGCCTTCAAAAACTTGATGCGTGTCTCTAACTCCTGGATAGCCCCCTTGTATCGGGTGGTAAGTTCGTCACGGTCACTCATGGAAAGTTTGCCGTCAAAGTAATCGTCGTAAACCTTGTCGGTACGCTGGTTGAGTTTGGCTATTTCCTGCTGGAGTTTCTCAATTTCCCCCTTGTTCGATATTGTCATAGACTTGCGAGCGTCTGCCAGCATTTCTCGGTAAATCTCCGAAAACGCATCATTTGGGACCAGGTTGGCCACATAGTGACGAAAGGATTCATTGACCTTTTCCGCCCTTACGTTGAGGTGCTTGTGGTCATGGTTACACAGGTAGTAATCATAGCGCCCTCCATTCCCTTTGGAGGTGGCACCAGTGATACGGTGTCCACAAATCGGACAGGTGAGGAACTTGCGCAGGTAGAGGTTTGGTTTGTTTGCCTTACCGCTCAATTTGGGCGTTTTCTTGCGCTTCCCATTCATTACATCTTGAACAGTGTTGAATGTTTCTTCATCAATCAATGGCTCATGTCTGCCTTGGACTTCGCAAGCAGGATAATCCAAAAAAGCTGGGACTTGGATTCGCCCGATGTAAAACCTGTTTCTGAGCATGTTGAAGAAACTGGTCTTTGATGCGTTTGGAAGGTATTTTCTCCTGATGGATGCAGGTGCTTCTACACCTTCAGCGACTTCCTCGAACACCTTCTTGACTATTGGCGCGGTCGTTGGGTCAATTGCGATGTAGTGGTCCGTCCCTGCTTCTTCGTTGGCCTTGACGTTTTTGTAGCCTCTGGGGGCTTTTCCACACCATTCACCTCGCATCAGGTGTTCGTGATTACCCTCTTGAGTACGCCTGGAGATTTTGTTATCCTCAGTATGTGCTACTCCACATCGCAAGGCGAGCCACATAGGCCAGTCAGTCGAATTGAAGTCAATAGGCTCCTCAATGGAGTTGATTTCAATTCCAAGTGCATCAATGAAGCGGCGCTTGTAGGTTGATGCAAACTCTAAGTTTCGGGAAAACCTGTCCCAGCGTAAGAATAGGACCTTATCGACCTCTCCCTGGTGGGCCTTGCAATACTCGTACATCTTCTTGAATTCAGGGCGCTTGAGGTCATAGTCCTTAGCAGAGAAATCATCACGGTATGGTTCGCCAATAATCTCAAAACCATGTCTTTCGCAGTGATGACGCAGTGCCCGTTCCTGGTACTCCACGCTGAGTCGCTCGTTCCTTTGCTCGTCGCTGGATACGCGACAGTACAGAATCACTCTCGTCATAAGGCCGTCTCTTTTACTTGCTTATTCTCTTCATAGGCCTGGAGCTTGGCCCATTGTTCCAGAAGGGTAAGGACCCCCAGTAGTTTTTCATCTGGACAATACTGGTTGTGTTTTGCAGCGATTTGCTGCCATCTGTTAGTTTTGACCATTTTTACAAATGGATTAAACCGCTTAACGCAGCGGCCGCTTATTATTGTCGGTTGACCCGACGGTTGACATGAGTTCCAGCGGTCAACTTGTACCAAGGTATAGTCAAGAAAATTAAAAAGCAAGTTTTTCAGCAAAATTTCTCATGAAGCCTGCGGAGAGTGTTGACGGAAGTGCCAGTGATGGCGGTGATGTTACGTAGGCTGATACCTTTCTTTAGGAGGCTGATTTCTTTGGCATACTGCTGCTTGTAGGCATCTTCGGACTTGCGGTAGGTGGAGGGACGGCCCATCTTGACCCCTTCTTTTCGGCACTTGGCGATGTACTGGTCACGACCGCTGGCCATCCGCTCCTTGATGGTCAGGCGCTCCATACAGGCGATTTCCAGAAGGATGGTGCAGATGAGGGATGCCACAGGATTGACCTTTCCGTCGGGAGTGAGAGTTTCCAGGTTGTAGTTCTTCACATACAGGCTGACTCCGTTCTCGTTGAGGACTTGTATGACCTTCAATGCTTCCAGGGTGTTACGGCCCAGGCGACTGATTTCAAGACAGACTACCTTGCTGATGGCATTGGCCTTGACAAAGGCTATCATCTCTACGATTTCTGGCCGTTCCTCGATACGCTTGGCACCGCTGACCTTGTTGCTGAAGACCGCCTCAACGCACCAGCCGACCTTGCTACAATAGTCCGTCAGTTCGTTGACCTGACGCTGGTACTCTTGCTTGTCTGTGCTCACGCGAGCCAATATTACTACACTTTCCATCGTATTGTTAGTATCTGTATCCAGAAGCAAAGATAGTGCAAATATTTAATATATGCAAGTATTTGTGCGTATTTTGAATATTCGCCACTTTTCTTTACCTTTGCAAATATGGAAACCAACAAAAAGCAGGAGCGAGCCATCGTTCACCTTGAGAAGGATGGCCAGCATTACTACTATGGAAATCTGAAAGCCATGACCGACCGCTGGAACAAGGATGCCATCGGTGTAACGTATGCCTACCTCAAGAACCTCAACATCACCACCGACAAGCCATATCAAAATGACAAGTGTGTGATTAGAAGGGGAATACTTGTGACTTCACCCAAAAAGAAGTAACTTTGACCAGGACTTCAGCCTCTGATGATTATGAATACTCGCATCATTGTACCCACCTTGTTGTTTTGCTGTTTGCTTCTGCCTTCGCAACCGATGAGGGCGGATATTACCGTTGGCGATTATGACTCTGCTATTTCCGTTGCGATTAACAACATGGTCCGCCACGAGAAGCGATTCCTGTCCACATCTGATATTTTCGACATTGATATTTATCCCACCCATAACCTGCTCGTTGTTTCTGCAAGGGTGGATGATGAAGACCATAACGATTACTTTGCTATTGTAAGTCCAAAAGACACTACAGTGAAGTCAAAGTATATTCCCGAACAGGAGAAACTGGTTTGGGTCTCACCTGCTTCTAAGGATACCATCATGACGTGTTCCGACTGCTATGACTGGTATTCAGAGAATTACTCGCTATCTTTTTCGCCTGATGATGTCCTGATTGATTACTCCCACTTGCCGAACAAGATGCTCATCTCAGCCAGTAAACTGTTTTTCTGGCGTGATGATGCTCGCCCTGAATCAAAAGAAATCATTGACAAACTGACTGATATGGGCCGAGTCGAATTATTGGTACTGGAGAACGCCCTTGGATGGGGAGTTATCAACGATGGTGAAGAGGTGGTGTGTTATGACTTGGATGCATTGCAAAAAGGAAGAATAGAGAAGTACCACGACTATGGCCTTTGGGGTAAGGGTTTCCGTGCCAGGCTCCGTCAATGTTGGTATTTGTTGTGGCATCCTCAAAGAGACTAAGATAATGAAGAAGGCATGAATCGTTAACGCCAGATTATCATCTTTACACAAAATATGAAGGTGACACAAGCTACGGCGGTGTGTCACCTTCTTTTTAACCTTAGATTGATACGGTCGGAGATTTGATACATCACGCCAGCAGTTGGCTCCGAGTCTTGGCCCATAGGTCTGCTCCGCCATTACCGTTCATCTTCTCCAGCATGGCTCGGAAGGGTGCCATTACTGCACTGATGCTGGTCCCCTTTCGATAGAATTCACGCATCTTAGCCTCCACCTTCTCCAGGTCATTGTCACAGTCTCTCAGTATCAGCATCGTGACATAGGCCTTTCGGTCTGGGATACTGACGGTGGAGGTCGTCTGGTCCAGAATCACGTCACCGAGGAAGTCGGCAATCGGATTCGCATCAGCTGATAACACCGTCTTCAGCTTCGTGTTGTCTATCCCCAGGGCATTACGTATCTGCTCCTTGCTACCAAGATTCAACTCGAATCGGCATAAGCCATTGAACTCGCCATCAAGGTCATTCTGCTCGACGAATGACCTGTTCTCGGCTCGTCTCATCTCTGTCTCTTTGTCGTATATCGTCATGCGTTTCTTAGTTTTACGGCTCACTACATTCTTCTCAACTACAAGGTTGCCATTCCTCAGCTTCCTGCATAGGTACTGCTGGTAGTTGCTGATGTGATTACGGACATACTGTGTGAACTGGGGGACATCGGAAACCTGGACATCCTTGGTAACGTCACATTTTACGACATCCGCATCCATCATGGCCTCGATGTCCAGCTTTACAAATCCGAGAGCGTTGATGGTTTCGAAACACTGAAGGATGGTCTTACTGGTAATTAGTTTCGGGTAGTCCTTCCCCAGTATCTTACCGCAAAACTCTATCACCACCTCGCGCTTCACGTAGTTAACCTTTATCATCAGCAGGTAAGGGTGCTCCTGGTAGTATTGCAAAGACGTTACCTCGTCACCTTTTAGTATAGTCTCAAATTGGCTCTTGTTACACACTTCAATCGCACCGATGTCGGCAACTATCTTGAGCTTGTCAAATGTTAACACTTACATTTCATGTCTTCGTGCATTATTTTGCGTGACACCTTCCCCTTGATAAGTTGGGAAATCGTCATTCGGTTTGACCAGTTGTCGGTCGGTCAGGCACCGTCTGCCAGTAACGCTCCATGCCCTGACGGATGTGCTCTTTGTGCTCCTCCGATTTAGGCTTGTTTCGGGTGCTGGCGCTAATCTTCTGTTTGGTCTCGTCGTCAAGTTGACGGTACTGCCTTTTGTAGGGTTGGCTCATAGTTGATGTCAAGCGTTCGATTGCTTGCTCCGTATAATAAATAGTCTGAAAGCCTGGAAAGTCCAGCAGGTTTAGTAGAATCTGCGATTTTTCTGGACCAGGTGACAACCATTACGGCAAACAGATAGAACCTTCCTCTCTTAGTAATACTGGGTAGGAATGAGGCAGTTTACGATGCAAAAGGTGGGAGGCAGGGGCCTGGGGATAGGGTGTCCGTCGGTCTCGGCTATGACATTTTCAGCGGAAACCTCCTTTTATAACCTGTCACGTTCACTTCCACGTGGAGGGGTCTTTGGGGTCAGGAATCCAGTACCTCAACGCCCATATTTTGTCCAGCTCCTCCAAGAACCTGTTCGACAATAGTACTCTCGCGGCTACGAATATAGCCAGGCTGTTGCAGCCTGGCTATATTCGTCTATCTTGCAGCTA
>CAMJHW010000001.1 GCA_946405645.1 uncultured Bacteroidales bacterium | reverse complement strand
CCGGCCCCTTGTTCGACATCTGGGGTTTCGGGTTCTCTACAGACTCCCTGCCTTCCGGCGACAAGGTCCTTGAGACGCTTGCAGCCTGCGGCATGTCGCGCCTTCGTCCGGCCATCGCTCCCGGAGTACCTGCCGACTACCGCTCCTTGGTTTCCTCCTCCGGATCCTCCCTCACCTCGTCTCTCTCCTCCGGTTCCACCCTTGATCGGCTCTCTTCACTTTCCCCCTCCGGATTCACCATTGATTCCCCTCAGGATCCAGCCCCTGCACTGCTGAACTTCAATGCGATAGCGCAAGGTTATACCTGCGACCTGGTGGCCGGTTACCTCCACTCCATCGGCGTGACCGATATGCTGGTGGACATCGGCGAGATCTATTGCGCCGGGCTCAATCCCGCCGGTCGGGATTGGACCATAGGCGTCGACCGTCCGGTGGACGGCAACGAGACGCCCGGCGCCGACCTTGACGGCATCTGGCTTTCCGGTGGCCGATCCTGCGGCATCGTCACTTCCGGCAACTACCGCAAGTTCTATGTCCGTGACGGCCGCAAGTACGCCCACACCATCGACCCCCGCACCGGATATCCGGTCGAGCATTCGCTGTTGAGCGCCACCATCGTCGCATCGACCGCTGCCGCTGCCGACGCCTACGCCACCTATTGTATGGTCATCGGTTTCGATGAGGCCCGCGCCTTTATCGAGTCCCGCCCTGACCTCGAGGGCTACCTCATCCGCGACGCCGATGGCACCATGCTCGAGTGGGCCTCTCCCGGCTTCACCCTTCGCTAGTCCTCCGTTAGCCCTTCCTTAGCCCTTCCTTCGTTAGTCCTTCTTCCGCTCATTCGCCGGCTTCGCTCCTTCTTTGCTCGCCCTTTTGTAGACCCTCAAGGTCCCTTCCGCTTTTCCCTCTCCTCATTTGCCTTTTTTCTCCCTTCCCGGGCCCGTTTCCGTCGTTTTTAGGCCAGGTGCAGCTCGTTCCCTCCTTCCCGGGCCCGTTTTTGTCGTTTTTGGGCCTGGCGTTGCCCTTTCTCTCCCTCCTTGGCCTGTTTCTGCCGTTTTCGGGCCTGCCGAGGCCCTTTCCCTCCTTCCCGGGCTTTTTTCTGCCGTTTTCAGGCCCAGAACTGCTCGTTCCCTCCTTCCCGGGCCAGATTTCCGCACAAACGGGCCGGGATAGCCTCGTCGGTGCGGGTTTGGGCCTGTTTCTCGCACAAACGGGCCGAGATCGCCTCGTCGGTGCGAGTTTGGGCCCGTTTTCCGCACAAACGGGCCGGGATAGCCTCGTCGGTGCGTGTTTGGGCCCGTTTTCCGCACAAACGGGCCGAGATCGCCTTGTCCGTGCGTGTTTGGGCCTGTTTTCCGCACAGATGGGCCCGGATTGCCTCATTCGTGCGGGTTTGGGCCAGTTTCCTGCACAAACGGGCCGAGATCGCCTTGTCCGTGCGTGTTTGGGCCCGTTTCCCGCACAGATGGGCCCGGATTGCCTCATTCGTGCGGGTTTGGGCCAGTTTTCCGCACAAATAGGCCCGATAGGGGGCAAGATGAAAGAATATGGAAAGGGTCAGAGGGAGCTGATGACATCGAGGGTGAAGAGGAGGGCTTGGGCGAGGAAGTCGGTGAGGGAGGCGAAAATGTGGGTTGCGGCAGGGGAGGCGCCTAAACCCTGAAGGATGATGGAGGTGACTGCTGAAGCCATCAAGGAGGATGTGAGCGGAAGTGCCAGGAGGTTCGTGATGAGAAAGAATCTTGGGAAAGTGTGGAAGCGGATCCACACAAGCGGCGCAGTGAAGACCTGGCATGATACGGTCAGGGCTGCGGCCTGCCAAATCCGGCAGAAAAGCGGGTCGATCAAGCTCGACCAAATCGATGGGGAATCGGGAGATGGGGCGGAGGGATACCAGGCGGAGAGGCGGGGATAGAGGACGGTGATGCCGGTCATAGCGAGGTAGGACAACTGGAATCCGAGGGTGGTGATGACGTCAGGCCGGAATGCGAGCTGAAGGGTTAGTGCCGTCATAAGGATTCGGACCGGACTAGTATGACGTTCAGGGAAAATGGAGCAGGTCTCACGTATCAGGATGAACAGGAAGGCGCGGACTATGGAAGGGCTGGCTCCGGTGCCGACGGTATAGAATCCGGAAAGCAGCACTATGAGGAAACTTCGGAAGCGTCGAAGAACGGGAGTGTTGCCGATGACTGACAGAACCCGGCTGACAATCAAGTAGATGACTCCCAAGTGGAGGCCGCTGAGGGCGAGGATGTGGGAGGCGCCGCTGCCGCGGAAAGCGGCAGTCTGTTTCGGAGTGAGGCCGCTGCGGTCGCCGGTCAGCAATGCGCTGACCAGCGACCCCGTGCTGTCGTGGCCGAAGGGAATGGAGGCGATGAGCCGGCGAAGGCCGGCGAGGGCCCCTGCGGCCATCCGGCCGGCGGGGCCCGCCTCCGGCCGCGGCAGCGCCCCCGCCGACAGGCAGCAGAACAGTCCGGCCAGGAAGAAAAGCAGTAAATAGGGGAGGGAATCGGTCCGGCAGCGGAATATGGTGTACAGCAGACCGGCCGCGGCCAGCAACGCCGCCCCTGCGATGAAGCCGGCAGTCATCGGACCGGGAAAACTGTCTGCAATGCTGCGAAGGGCGCCGGATGATGGCAAGCCGGCCGGACCGCCACCGGCCAACGCCGCTTCGACGGCGGCGCCGGCGGCCACCCCGGCCGTGAACGGCAGCGATACCGCCGCCATATCCCAAGAGTCTTCCATAGTTCCCGTTCAGTTTTGCTAAAGTATTCATTATTTCCTAACTTTGCAGTCCCGAAAAGATTATCAAAAGCCAATAAATATGATCATTCTTGTAATTAACTGCGGAAGCTCTTCCATCAAGTACCAGCTTCTGGACATGAAGAGCGACGACGTTTACGATCTCCTCGCCAAGGGCCTCGTCGAAAAGATCGGCCTTCCCTGCGGATGCATCACGCACCGCCCCACCGGAAAGGACAGGATGGTGAAAGAAGTCGCCATCCCCGACCACAAGGTCGGAATGCAGCTTGTCATGGACGCTCTCGTGGACCCCGTTTACGGCGTTCTGTCCTCCTTCGACGACATCGAGGCTGTAGGTCACCGTATCGTCCAGGGTGCGGACTTCTTCTCCGGCAGCGCCATCGTCAATGAAGACGTCATCTCCAAGATCGAGATCTGCTGCGACTTCGCTCCGCTCCACAATCCCGCCCACCTGCTCGGTATCCGCGCCGTCCAGCACGTCCTGCCTTCCGTGCCCCAGGTCGTTACCTTCGACACGGCATATCACCAGACCATGCCAGACTACGCATTCATGTATGCCCTTCCGTACGAGTATTATCAGAAGTACCGCGTCCGCCGTTACGGCGCCCACGGCACTTCCCATCAGTTCGTCGCTTACAAGGGAGCCAAATTCGTCGGCCTGGACATCGACCACTCCAAGATCATCACCTGCCACATCGGCAACGGCAGCTCCATCTCCGCCATCGTCAACGGCAAGGTAGTGGATACCTCCATGGGCTTCACCCCGCTCGAGGGTATGATCATGGGTACCCGCTGCGGCAACATCGACCCCAATGTCGTTCCTTACATCATGAAGAAGGAGAACCTCACTCCCGACCAGATGACGGATATCATGAACAAGAAGAGCGGCTTCCTCGGCCTTTCGGGCCTGTCTTCCGACGCCCGTGACCTCGATGCAGCCGCCAACGCCGGCAACTATCGCGCGAAGCTCGTCTTCAAGAAGCTCGCTTACGACATCATCAAGATAGTCGGCTCCTACATCGCCGTCATGGACGGTGTGGACGCCATCTTCTTCACGGCCGGCATCGGCGAGAACAACGCCCGCCTGCGCCGCCGCGTCTGCGAGAACTTCTCCTACATGGGACTCAAGTTCGATTTCGAGGCCAATGTCGCCCAGGGCGTCGATACGATGCTCTCCACCCCGGACTCCAAGGTCAAGGTGGCCCTCATCACCACCGACGAGGAGCTCGTCATCGCACGCGATACCATGCGCCTCGTGATGGCCGGCGAAGAATAGTGATTATTCAGTGGGGAAGGATTCTTCCTCTACGTAGAACATATTCCTCTTGGGAAGCAGGGCCGAGCAAGCGGCTCTGCTTTTTTGGAACATCTCCGTGGTGAACGGAGCCAGTCCGGCTCCGCGCCATGTGCTGGTGTTGGTGACTAGTATCCAGCATTCCCCGTCGGGAAAATACTTGATGAGCGCGCTGGTGCCCGAGAAGGTACCGGTCCTGGTCCATTCCCCCGTGGGCTTTGTGTCGTTCCATCCTAGGGAGAAAGTGTCGGGGTCGAACCATTCAGTCATCCTGCGGACGCTCTCCACGCTGATGATGTCCGGGACTTCCGGCCTCCCGTCGATGGATGCGACGAAGCGCATCAGCTCCGGAGTGGAGGCCGCCCAGGCCCCGGCCCCGGACAGCGTGGGGATGTCATTGCCGCCGTAGCAGCGCACGACCTTGCGGCCGCTGTTGTTGAACTCGTCCACCGGCTTGTCGTCCGGCTGGACATAATATCTCACCTCGTTGGGATACTTGTCTTCATAATAATTGCCGGCGATATGGAAATCCAGGCACCCCGCAGGCTTCAGTATATTCTCCTGCATCCACGTCTCGTAGTCTGTCCCCGTGATTTTTTCGATGATCATGGACAGCAGGAGAAACCCGAAATTGGAGTACTCCTGCGTCTCTCCGGGTACGAAAGCCAGTGGCCTCCTCAGCTGTACACGCACCAGCATGTCCTGGCCCGGGGGAGTCCTCAGTCGGTTCTGCTGCATTATTGTCCGAGTGCTGAACATCGGGTCACCGCCCTTGGTGGAGAATCCCCCCTGGTGGCGCAGCAGATGCTCGACGGTGATGTCGTAATACAACGAATCCTTTATGATCGAGGTCCAGACGGAGTCGCAGAGTATGCCTTCAGGACCGAAAACCCTGTCGTAAAGCGACAGGCGCCCCTGCTCCTCCAGTTTCATTATTCCGGTGGCGGTAAGCAGCTTGGAAACCGAAGCAAGCCGCAGGATATTCCGCGGCGACATCTCCACCTTCCGTTCCTTGTCGGCCCAGCCGTATCCCTTGGCGAACATCAGCGAGTCGTTTCGCATTACGGAGAGCGACAGGCCCTGGATGCGCCAGTACTGCATGAACTCGCGCACTTCCCGATCTATTCCCTGGAAGGATGCGCTGTCTGACATGGCGTTTGTGAGAGTCTCGTTCAATATGGCGTTCACGGGCGGCGGAGCCGGTTTCGGCCTGTGGGCGGCGATGAAAACCAGCACCGTGATGAGCAGCGCCGCGGCGGCGAGAGGAGCATATATCCTCGATGCCTTCATCGGATCAGGCCGCATTTGCGGCCGAAATCGATGATGAAGTCGGCCGTCCCTTCGATACCGAGAATGGAAGAATCGACGCAGAGGTCGTAGTTGGACGCCACGCCCCAGCTGCCGAATGTAAGGTAATTGTAATAGGCCTCGCGGTCGCGGTCCCGCTTCGCTATCATGTCCTCCGCTTCCTCCAGGGTGATGCCTTCGCGCTCCGCAACATCCTTCTTACGCACTTCCAGCGGGGCCGTGATGAAAACGTCCAGACACTCTTTCTCCCTAAGGACATAGTCCGAAGCCCTTCCGACGAAAATGGCCGGCCCTTGCTGGGCGAGTTCAAGGATCACGTCGCTTTGGATCTTGAACAGGCGGTTGTCGTTGAGGTAGTTCTCAGTACTGCCATATCTGTTGATGGAGCCGAGGAAATTGGCAAGGGTGAAATTGCTCTTGTGTTCATCCCTCTTCTGGAACAGATCCTTGCTGAAACCGCTTTTCTGTGCGGCTTCGGCAATCAGTTCGTTGTCATAGACGGGGATGCCGAGCCTGTTGCCCAGCGCCTCGGCTATGCGGCGTCCGCCGCTGCCGAACTGTCTGCCGATGTTGATGATGGTGTAGCTCATGGTGCGTCAGGATATGGTACTGCCGAGGGCGGACGGATCGTCTCCGTCACTCAGCTTGTTGAACTTGCGGAACAGGTTTATGATCAGTATGGCGGACACGATGATGTTGAGCGAGTCCGAGATAGGGAAACTCATCCATACGCCCTTCTCCTCCAGCCAGATAGGAAGGGTATATATGAGCGGGAGCAGGAACAGGAGCTGGCGGGTGAGGGAGAGGAAAATGGATTTCTTGACCATTCCGAGGCACTGGAACAGGTTGCCGGACACCATGCCGAATCCGACCAGCGCGAAAGCGACGTTCATTATCCTGATGCCGTGCGAAGAGATGCGTATCATCTCCGGGTCATTTGTGAACAGGCTTACGGCCTGCACCGGTATGAATTCCGAAACGATGAAACACAGCGTGGTGACCAGCACCTCCCATTTCGCTGTCAGGATGAAAATCTCCTTGACCCTGGAATACTGGCGTGCGCCATAGTTGTATCCCGCGATCGGCTGCAGGCCCTGGTTGAAACCCATGCACACCATGACGAAGAGCATGGTGATGCGGTTCACGATGCCGTAAGCGCCGATCGCCAGGTCTCCGCCGTACTTGCGCAGCTGCTGGTTGATGAACAGCGCGACGAGGCACGAGGCGGCGTTCATCATGAAGGGGCCGAGTCCGATGGACAGCGACTGCTTTGCGATCCTCCAGTCAAGCTGGAACAGCGGGCGCGGGAAATGCAGGAAATTGCTTTTCCTCGACAGATACCTGAAGGAATATGACAGCGCCATCGTCTGGCAAAGCACCGTAGCAAGCGCGGCACCTTGTATACCCATGTCAAATCCGAAGATGAAAATGGGGTCAAGTATGGCGTTGGAAGCCACCGTGAAGAGGGTGAGGCCCATCGCAAGCTTGGGGTTTCCGGCCGACCTGATGATGCCGTTGAAACCGAAGTAAAGATGCGTGATGACGTTGCCCAGCAATATGATGGTCATGTAGCTGCGGGCGAACGGCAGAGTGTTCTCGCTTGCCCCGAAGAAATACAGGATGGGGTTCAGGAAAGCCAGCGTCACCACCGTGAAGAGTATGCTGATCACGACGTTGAGGGTAAGGACGTTGGAGAGCACCTTCTTGGCGGTGTCGTAGTTCTTCTGCCCCAGAAGGACGGAGATCAGTGTCATGGCCCCCACGCCAACCAAAGTGCCGAGGGCGGCCGATAGGTTCATCAGCGGAAATGTGACGGCAAGGCCGGAGATGGCATAGGACCCTACGTCCTTGATATGGCCGATATAGATACTGTCGACCATATTGTATAACGAAGCCGCGGTCTGGGCGATGATGCCCGGGACCGCGTACATCTTAAGAAGTTTTCCAATCTTCTCGTTTCCGAGCTCAGTGGGAGCGGCACCTGAAACAGCCATCGGTTACCGCTATTTTGTAGTACCCAGCATCTCGATGTCGTAACGCAGGGGGGAGAAGGGAGGTATGGAACCCTTCGACTCTCCCTTGTATCCGATATCGGAATAGAAAACGCACGTACCTTTCTCACCTTTCTTCATCCTGGACACGCAAAGCGCAAAGCCTTCTATGACGTCGGTAATCTCCTTGTAGTCGCTGTTCATGGTAACTCCGAGCGGTTCATAGGTCTTGCTCGAAGAATACAGCCCGGCATCCTTGGCCGTGTTGGCGTCGGACGTGTCAAATACCTTACCGTTGAGGAGGCTTCCGGTATAGTTGACATATACCTTCGTGCCGGATGAGAACGAGGTCGTGTCCGTCGGAGGTTCGGTCTGGATGTAGTAGAATCCGTACTTGACCGAATCGACGGGGTGGGAATACTGATGGACCAGATACATGGAAACCGAGTCGATCTGCCAGAGAGCGATGTCCTTGATGACTTCGTGGACGGTGACGCTGTAGATGCAGTCGTCGCCGGTAACCTTGTCGAGATACTCCTGCTCGGTTTCATAGCGGGATGAAGTGTCGAACCATCCGGGAATGACTGCCTTGCGGCTGCCTCCGACACGCATGGGGGTGAGAACCATCTCCTGACCCGCAGTGAATCCGGCGACCGAGCGGAGCTTGACGACGGGGCCGTAGTATTTGGAGTCGCTGTATGTGCCGATCTGCTTGGCGACCTCCGCATCGGTGGTTTCCTTGATGTTGCCGTCCAGATCCGAAGAAGTATAGGTGACGTATGCGAAAGGATAATCTTCAGCCTTGCCGACCGAAGCGCCGGAACCGGCGGTCTCATCGAGGATGTAGATGCCCATCCCTTCCCTCATGGCGTCCGGGTGGTTGATCTTCATCCATGCGTCGAAATACCTCTTGTTGCCGTCGTTCAGGCCGGATGATTCCGACCGGAAGCACGAAGTGCACAATGATGCGGCCGCAGCCGCGATGAGCAGTATATTAAGCTTGTTCATATCTTTAATTCTCGACTTGTTGCACCCATATCCTGAATGCCAGGGGGGAGTTTGCAGGAATCGTGCCGATTTTGTTCTTGCCGAAGGCATATTTGCCGGAGAAGAGGATATAGCATTCCTCGCCTTCCCTGACGCCGGCCAGGCCGTTGCGGAGCCCTTCGAGCATGTCCTTGTCCGCCAGGTCGATCTCCAGGGGCTCGGACATGAGGGAGTCGTCGGTAAGCTTCCAGTTTACGGAAGAGGCGAAATCCTTGTTGTTCGTGGCGAAAAGGTAGGAGTTGGAAACCGACCCGGAGCTGAAGTTGTATCCGGCGTAGTACACCGAAACCTTGCCTCTGGCCGTAGCCTCGACTCCTTCTCCCTCGGAGATGACCACACGTGTGGACCCTCCGTTGTGAACGACTCTGACATCGGGATTGGAGCTCTGCTGGTTCACGACGAACTTCTCTATCCTCTCCTCCTGATTGGCGTACATAAGCTCCCTGCTTTCCTTGGTGCAGGAAAGCAATGCTGCGGATGCCAGCAGCAGCGCCGCCAGGTATGTAAGTCTAATCCTCACTTTCAAAATACTCATTCACGACTTTCTCGATATAACTTCCGGCAAGCGATGCGTCCGCGATGTCTTCGGGGAAGAAAAGCTTGCCTCCGGAAGCCTGTTCGTGCCCGCCGCCGTGGAAATACCGTTTCGCCAGGCGGTAGGCGGAAGTTCCGCGTTTCGAGCGGACGGACACCCTGAAGAGTCCGATGTCCTCCTTCAGGAAAATGCTCAGACGGACTTTGTCCATTGTCAGAGGCATGTTGACCAGCCCCTCCATCTCGCCTTCGCGGATACCGTAGCCGGCCAGTTCAGAGGCTCTGGCAACTATGTACGCCGCCCCGCAGGGAAGGATGCGCATGTTGTCCTTGAGCAGGTGTCCCATCATCCGCAGGCGGTTCTCCCGGCCGCGGTTGTAGATCTCGTTTATGACCGAGTCCCTGTCCACTCCGGCCGCCAGCATCAGCGATGCCATTTCGAAGGTACTCGGAAAAACTGAATTTGCAAAATTGTTGGTGTCCGTAGTCATGCCCGCGAGCAGTGCGCGCAGTATCGGCATAGGCAGCTTCGATGCATCGCCTCCGGCGTCTTCTGTGCCCAGCAGTATCCAGAACAGGAGCTCGCATGTCGATGATATCTCCGTCTCCGAAAACACGAGGTCGAAGTCCTCCTCTTTCGGACCCAGATGGTGGTCTATCAAGACTTTGCGGGCCTTCGAGGCCTGAAGGTCCTCCTGCATGCCTTCCGCTCTGTCGAACCCGCTGAGGTCCAGGCAGACGACCAGGTCGCATCCGGCGATCCACTCCTCGACAGCCTTGGGCTCGATGTCCCGCTGGAGGACCTTGCCGTCGCAGACTCCGTCCATTACGAACAGGATATTGGCGGGGCAGGCGTTGGGCAGCAGCAGACGGGCGTCGAGGCCGTGGGCAAGCAGCCATGCGGTCATGGCTGCAGCGCTGCCCACGGCGTCGCCGTCGGGCCTCGTATGGGTCACTACGGCGGCGCGGGAGGCTGATCCCAGCATACTTTCAAACTGGCTTATCTTCCCTTCTGTGACGGTCGCGGTCATGTCGTTTTTTTTCCAGTGCAAATTTACAAAGATTATTGCATTTCATAAATCATTTTTATAACTTTGTCCGACATTTGATTATAATAAAACTCAAGAATAATGAACGGATTTCTTAAAAAGCTTTTGACTTGGCTCGTCCTTCCTGCCATCATCGTCGCATTGGTGTACGCTATCGTGACCAGCATCCTGAAGCCTGTTAACTTCAACAAAGAGACGGCCCGCCGCACCGAGGTCGCCGTCCAGCGTCTCAAGGACATCCGTACCCTCCAGGTAGCCTACAAGAGCGTGAACAACAAGTTCTGCTCCACCGTCGACTCCCTTAAGGATTTCTATCTCAACGGGAACATGGAGGTCGTCATGCAGGTGGGTTCGCAGGATGACTCCCTCGCTGTCGCCCATACCGAGGCTGTCAAGAAGGCCAACAGGAAGATTACCGGCGCCGACCTTTACCAGATGTATCTGAACGGTGACAAGAACCTCGTGTTCTCCGTCGCCAGCAAGATCCCCGTGAGGGATACCCTTTTCAAAGGCCGCGACGACTTCAATGTCGATTCCCTCAAGTACATCCCGTTCTCCGGCAAGGAGCCTGTCCAGATGGAAGCCATCACCAAGCTCGTTTCCGGTGTCAACGTTCCCCTCTTCGAGGCCAGGATGCCTTATAAGCTCCTCCTCAAGGGTATGGACAACCAGCTCCGCATCAATCTCGATGCCGAGAGAAGGGACCAGAACCGTTACGAAGGACTCCAGGTCGGCAGCATTTCGGCACCTAACAACAACGCCGGAAACTGGGAGTAGTTCCGATGGATCAAATACAGAAGAACCGGATATCCATTCAAGTCTCCTTGAGTGGATATTCTTTTAGATGCGGGCGGGACGGGCAGATGCAGGCGTCCGGCTGGCTGGGCCCCGGCAGCGTTTTCACCACGCCGGAGTTCCAGCGCAGGTACGACGCCGTGGACATTTCCCTGTTCACCCCCAAGTGTACGCTGGTGCCGGAGGCTTTCTTCAATCCGGCTGATGCGCGCGAAATGCTGTCGGGGGTGGTGCCGCTGCGTCCTGAAGATTCCGTTTCTTATGTGTCGGTCCCAGAGTTCGGGGCTGTCCTTCTGTACTCCAATTCCATCGACGAGTCGCTGTCCAAGGTCCTTTCGCAGACGGTCCTTCTGACATCGGGCGAATCCGCTCCGGTCTATCCGGAGTTGTATTATATCCTTAAAGAGCTTCCGCTCTGTCCCGAGTACAATCGTATCCTTGCTTCGTACCGGGATGGTTACCTGCATCTGGCAGTGGCGCAGGGCAAGACCTTGCTGCTGGCCAATGTGTACAAGGCCGTGGATTTCACGACGGCCGAGTACTTCCTTTTCCTTGCTCTCAAGACCCTTCAGCTCAATCCGGAGGTGTCCACCATCAGCTGGAGGACTCCGCTGTCTTCCGAAGAGGAGATGTCGCTTTACCGTTACTTCAAAGCCGTCGAGGTGCTATGAGGATCATCGGAGGACGCCTGAAGGGCAAGGTCATCAATCCTCCTGCGGGATACCGCGCCCGTCCTACGACGGATTTCGCCAAGGAGGGCCTTTTCAATATCCTCAACAACGAGTACGAATTCGAGGACCTGAAAGTCCTCGATCTGTTCGGAGGTACCGGAGCCATCGCTTTCGAGTTCGCCTCCCGTGGCGCGGCGCGGGTCTATTGCGTTGAAATGGAAAGGGCGAATGCATCATTCATCAAGACGGAAGCCGCGCGACTCGGCCTGTCGAACGTCACTATGGTGCGCGACAACGTCTTCGATTTCCTCCCCATCTGCCGGGAAAAGTTCGATATAGTCTTTGCGGATCCGCCTTATGCCCTTGAAGGCCTTGATACTCTTCCGGACAAGGTTCTCGGACATGGCATACTGCACCCCGGATGTTATTTCATCCTCGAGCACGGCGATGAACATTCCTTCACCGCGCACCCTCGTTTCATAAAGGAGCGCGCGTACGGGCGCGTGCATTTCTCATTCTTCGAAGAAGCCTAGGACCGTCTGACTCTGATGTAGAGCAGAAGGTCCAGCGAAAGCGCAATGGCGGCTGAGATCCCCAGTCCCGCCCACATAGGCAGTCCAAGTCCTATCTTCTGGGTGAGGATATAAGTCAGACAGACGATGGTCATGAAGATGGCGGGAATCTCTGTGATCAGATGCCAGTGTGCTCCCTTTGTCTTGGCAAGGTAGACGGTAATCGCCCAAAGGGTGAAGATCGACAAGGTCTGGTTGGCCCATCCGAAATATCTCCAGATGGTATTGAACCCGTTCTCATCCGCGATATTGAACCATATCAGCAGGCATACGACCGCGAACAGCGGGATGCATATCTTGAGGCGGTTGCCTACAGGTCTCTGGTTCAGGTGAAGCGCGTCGGCCAGGGTCAGCCTGGCGCTTCGAAGGGCGGTGTCGCCCGTAGTGATCGGGGCGGCCACGACGCCGAGGATGGCGAGGATGCCGCCGACGAGTCCGAGCCAGGACTGCGAGACCTTGGTCACTACCGTGGGGGCAGCGGCGCTGAGGTCGGATCCGACTTCCGCAGCTCCGCCGTCGAAGAAGAAGTATGAAGAAACAGCCGCCCATATCAGGGCGACGAGGCCTTCGGTGATCATGGCTCCGTAGAAAATCGGCCTGCCGATCTTCTCATTCTTCATGCAGCGGGCCATCATAGGGCTCTGGGTCGCGTGGAAACCGCTGATGGCTCCGCAGGCTATTGTGATGAACAGGCAGGGGAAGATACTCTGTCCGTTCATTCCGATGGACGGGCCGCGGTTCTGCAGGCCGTCCCAGAACTCCGGGATGGAGGGCCACTTGACTATCAGGCCGCCCAGCAAGCCGACTGCCATGAAGATGAGGGCGAACGCAAAGATGGGATATATCTTTCCTATGATCCTGTCGATCGGAAGGAGGGTGGCGATGATGTAATAGATAACGATGACGGCCACCCAGAACATCATGGAGGCGGTAGTGCCGCTGCCGGCGATGCCGGCGATGTCTCCAAGGATGATGGCCGGACTGTACACGAACACTGCTCCTACCAGTACGAGAAGCAGGACGATGAAGCACAGCATCACCTTCTTGACACCGTTTCCCAGATATTTGCCTCCGATCTCGGGCAGGTTGACACCGCCCTCGCGGAGGGAGATCATTCCCGAAAGGTAGTCGTGGACCGCGCCGGCGAAGATACATCCGAAAACGATCCAGAGGAAAGCGGACGGTCCGAACTTGGCGCCCATGATGGCTCCGAAGATGGGCCCCGTGCCGGCGATGTTCAGGAACTGGATCATATAGACTTTCCAGCTCGGCATGGGGATGAAATCCACGCCGTCCTGCTTGGCGACGGCCGGCGTCGTGCGCGCCGGATCAGGCCCGAAAACCTTCTCTACGAATCTTCCATACAGGAGATAGCCCAGGACCAGGGCGCAGAGGCTGATGAGGAATGAAATCATTTCTGGTATTTTTTACTCTTACAAATGTAAGAAATAAAGAAAAAAAGTGAATAAGTATTGTTGTTTTTCTGTGAATAATGAATATATTTGCATCGGTAGTGTATATATATTCATGCGTTTATGAAGAACTTAGCAATCAACAAAGTCCTCCTGCTCGGTTCCGGCGCCCTCAAGATCGGCCAGGCGGGAGAGTTCGACTACTCCGGAGCTCAGGCTTTGAAAGCCCTGCGCGAGGATGGAGTGGAGACGGTGCTGATCAACCCCAACATCGCGACCGTCCAGACGTCGGAGGGCATTGCCGACAGGATCTATTTCCTTCCGGTCACTCCTTTCTTCGTGGAGAAGGTGATCGCCAAGGAGCGCCCTCAGGGCATACTCCTGTCCTTCGGAGGACAGACGGCTCTCAACTGCGGCGTCGAACTGTACCTCAGCGGCGTGCTCGAGAAGTATGACGTGCAAGTGCTCGGCACGCCTGTCAGCACCATCATGGATACGGAAGACAGAGAGCTCTTCGTCAAGAGGCTCGACGAGATCGGAGTGCTGACCATCAAGTCTCATCCCGCGGGCAATCTCGAAGAGGCCAGGGCCGCCGCCCGCGACCTCGGCTATCCTTTGATCCTGCGTTCTGCATATGCCCTCGGAGGTCTCGGTTCCGGTTTCGTGGACAACGACGCCGAGCTCGAAGAGCTCTGCACCAAGTCCTTCTCCTTCACTCCGCAGGTACTGGTCGAAAAGTCCCTCAAGGGATGGAAGGAGATCGAGTTCGAAGTCGTGAGGGATGCGGCCGACCGCTGCATCACTGTCTGCAATATGGAGAATTTCGACCCTCTGGGCATCCACACGGGTGAAAGCATAGTCCTCGCCCCTTGTCAGAGCCTGTCCAAGAAGGACGTCGATTACCTTACGGAGCTTGCCGTCAGGATCGTCAAGCATCTCGGCATAGTGGGAGAATGCAACATCCAGTTCGCCTATGACGAGACGACGATGGACTACAGGGTCATCGAAGTGAACGCCCGTTTGAGCCGTTCCTCCGCATTGGCATCCAAGGCCACCGGCTATCCTCTCGCATTCGTCGCCACGAAGATCGGTCTCGGCTATGAACTCCCCGAGATCAAGAACGATCCTCATGGCATTAAGAGCGCGTATTACGAGCCTGACGTGCAGTACGTGGTCTGCAAGATCCCCCGCTGGGACCTCGGCAAGTTCCACGGCGTATCCAGGAAGATCGGTACAAGCATGAAGTCCGTCGGTGAAGTGATGGCCATAGGCCTGACTTTCGAAGAGACCATCCAAAAGGGGCTGAGAATGATTGGACAGGGATCCAACGGTTTCGTCGGAAACAAGCCTTATGAAGTCGAAGACCTTGCCGATGCCCTGGCCAATCCTACGGATACCCGTGTGTTCGATATCGCCACGGCCATGTCAAAGGGCTGGTCGATAGACAGGATCAACGAACTTACCAAGATCGACAAGTGGTTCCTGGAGAGGCTGGAGAACATAGTCCGTACCTGGGACACCCTCGGCGGATACGACAGCATCGATTCCTTGCCGGAGGACCTGCTCAGGCAGGCCAAGCGGCAAGGATTCTCCGACCGGCAGATAGCTTTTGCCCTCTACAAGGGCAAGGGTTCGCAGGCCGAAGAGGACGAGGTGCGCGCAAAACGTACCGGACTGGGAATAGTCCCCGTCGTGAAGCGCATCGACACGCTTGCCGCAGCGACTCCGGAGCAGTCCAACTACCTTTATTTTACATATAATGCTTCGGAGAATGAAGTCGCCTATGAAAAGGACGGGTGCTCCGTGGTGGTCCTTGGATCGGGAGAGTACCATATAGGCAGTTCCGTCGAATTCGACTGGTGCTCCGTGTCCTGCATGCAGGAGATCCGCCGCCAGGGATGGAGGGGGATAATGGTCAATTACAATCCCGAAACCGTCTCCACTGACTACGATATGTGCGACAGGCTCTATTTCGACGAACTTTCGCTCGAACGTGTGATGGACATCATCGGACTCGAGACTCCGAAGGGAGTCGTAGTGTCTGTCGGAGGCCAGATTCCCAACAATCTCGCCGTGAAACTGGCGGAGAGGGGAGTCGATATCCTCGGCACTGCTGCGGAGGATATCGACAGGGCTGAGGACAGGCACAAGTTCTCTTCCATCGTGGACGCGCTCGGTATCGACCAGCCGCGCTGGAGCGAGCTTACCACTCTGGACGACGTCGACCGTTTCATCGGCGAGGTGGGTTTCCCGGTATTGGTGCGTCCTTCCTATGTCCTGTCCGGTTCCGCGATGAGCGTCTGCTACGACAGGAACACCCTTGTGAAGGTGCTGTCTAGGGCGGTGGAAGTTTCCGCCGAGCACCCCGTCATCATCAGCAAATTCATGAACAGGAGCAAGGAGATCGAATTCGACGCAGTCGCCGACGGCGGCCGCATACTCGTGTCCGCCATAGGCGAACACATCGAGTATGCCGGCGTCCACTCCGGCGACGCCACCATCCAGTTCCCTGCCCAGAAACTATATGTCGAGACGGTGCGCAAGGTCAAGGAGATCGCTGCGAAAATCGCTGCGGAGCTGCATATCTCCGGCCCGTTCAATATCCAGTTCCTCGCCAATGACAACAATGTGCGCGTCATCGAGTGCAACCTCCGTGCGTCCAGGAGCTTCCCCTTCGTGTCCAAGGTCCTCAAGACCAATTTCATCGAGATGGCCACAAAGGTGATGTTGGGTCAGCACCCCGAGCCGGTCGATACTGAGAGCCGACGGCTCGGTTACGTGGGCGTCAAGTCCGCGCAGTTCTCCTTCTCGCGCCTTCAGGAAGCGGATCCCCTCCTCGGAGTGGACATGGCTTCCACCGGCGAGGTCGGATGCCTCGGAGACGATGTATATGAGGCTTTGCTCAAGTCCGTCATTGCGGTAGGATATGAGATTCCGAAGAAGCGGATCCTTATCTCGTCCGGCAACGCCCTCCAGAAGGCGGACCTGCTCTCTGCGTGCGATATGCTCGCGCGTCACGGTTACGAGATCCTTGCCACCGGCGGATCCTGTGATTACCTTCACGCAAACGACATTCCCGCGAAGCGCGTCCTCTTCCCGGACGAGAGCGAGAACCCCGTCATGTTGAGCCTTTGCCCTTCGGCTACGGACCTGATCCGTTCTCACGAAGTGGACATGGTCATCAACATCCCTAAGAACTTCACCGACGCTGAACTCGACAACGGCTACCGCATCCGCCGCGCCGCAATCGATGCCAACGTCCCACTCTTTACAAACGCGCGTCTTTCGACCGCTTTCATCAAGGCATTCTGCACCTTGTCTCCCAATGACTTGTCGATAAAGGCCTGGGATGAGTACAATTAATTTAAAAATATTTAGTATCTCCAAATAAAAATGCGTATATTCGCAGTTGTATTCGAATAAATATACACAAAATGTACGATAAGAACAGCAGGCAGAACACCATCAAGGAACTGGTAAAGGCAGGGATGGTCCACAGCCAGGAAGAATTGCAGGAATTGTTGAATGAAAGGGGATTCGCGGCTACGCAGGCCACGCTCTCCAGGGACATGAAGGCCCTCGGCATCGTGAAGATGCATGATCCCGAGTTCGGTTACAGCTACAGGATGCCTTACGGGCAGGGAAACGGCGTCGCTTCCACTCCGAACATCATTTCCGCGGAAGGTATCCAGAGCATCGAGTTCTCCGGTTCCCTCGCGGTCATCAAGACCCGTCCGGGCTTCGCCAATGTCGTAGGTGCCATACTCGACGCCTCCCATATCGATTCCTTGATGGGAACCATCGCCGGAGACGATACGGTGCTCCTGGTCCTGCGCGACATCTATACCCGTTCAGAGGTATTGGATTCGCTCTCACAGGTGCTTCCCGGCATCGTCCAGCTTGCCAAATGAATCAGAAGAATAGAATAAAAGTATATAAAATGAGCACAATCAAGGTTGAGGTTGCTTCAGAGAAGCACATCAAATATGTCGGCGAGATCCTGAAGACGATTGAAGACGCCACCAAGGTCCGGGGTACCGGTATCGCCAAGCGCAAGCCCGAGTATATCGAGCAGAAGATCAATGAGGGCAAGGCCATCATCGCTATGGACGGCGACAAGTTTGTCGGTTTCTGCTACATCGAATGCTGGGACCACGGTAAGTTCGTGGCCAATTCCGGTCTCATCGTCAAGGACGAATATCGCGGTCACGGAGTGGCGAAGAGGATCAAGTCGATGGCGTTTGACCTTTCCCGTGAGAAATTCCCCGATGCCAAGATCTTTGGTCTCACCACCGGCGCCGCCGTGATGAAGATCAATACCGAACTCGGATACGTGCCCGTCACCTTCTCCGACCTCACTACGGACCCCACTTTCTGGAAAGGTTGCGAGAGCTGCGTAAACTACGATGTCCTCTGTCGCAACGACTGCACCCGCTGCCTCTGCACCGGCATGCTTTACGACCCTGCAAAGCACCCCGAATCCAGGAGGAAGAAGGTAGTCGTCGCCTACAGCGGCGGTCTCGACACTTCCTATACTATCATGTACCTGGCTAAGGAAAAGGGATATGACGTGTATGCCGCCTGCGCCAATACCGGAGGCTTCTCCGAGCGGCAGCTCAAGGAGAACGAGGAGCGTGCCTACAAGCTCGGTGCGAAGAAATACGTGACCCTCGACGTCACCGGAGAGTACTACGCCAAGAGCATCAAGTATATGGTCTATGGAAACGTCCTGCGCAACGGGACCTATCCCATCTCCGTATCTTCCGAGCGTATCTTCCAGGCCCTAGCCGTTGCGCGCTATGCCAAGGAGATCGGCGCGCAGGCCATCGCCCATGGCTCGACCGGAGCAGGCAACGACCAGGTCCGTTTCGACATGACATTCCTCGTGGCCGCTCCCGATATGGAGATCATCACCCTTACGCGCGACATGAACCTTTCGCGCAAGGAAGAGGTGGATTACTTGAACAAGAACGGCTTCAAGGCCGATTTCACAAAGCTTAAATACTCCTATAACGTAGGTCTCTGGGGCACTTCCATCTGCGGAGGCGAGATACTCGACTCCAAGCAGGGATTGCCCGAGAGCGCCTATCTCAAGCAGGTAACCAAGGAAGGCACCGAACAGATAGCCCTCGAGTTCAAGGCCGGCGTGCTTGTCGGCGTGAACGGAGAAAAATTCGACGACGGAGTCAAGGCCATCCAGAAGGTCGAGGAGATCGCTGCTCCCTATGGGGTAGGCCGCGACATGCATGTCGGCGACACGATCGTCGGTATCAAGGGTCGCGTAGGCTTCGAGGCCGCCGCCCCGATGCTTATCATCGCCGCCCACAAGTTCCTCGAGAAGTTCACCCTCAGCAAGTGGCAGCAGTACTGGAAGGACCAGGTGGCCAACTGGTACGGGATGTTCCTGCATGAGAGCCAGTATCTTGAACCCGTCATGAGAGACATCGAGGCCATGCTCGAGAGCAGCCAGCGCAACGTCAATGGCACCGTCACCATGGAGCTTCGCCCTTACGGCTTCTCCACGGTCGGAGTGGATTCTCCGGACGACCTCGTGAAGAACAAGCTCGGAGAGTACGGCGAAGGCGCAAAGGGCTGGACCAGCGATGACGCCAAGGGCTTCATCAAGGTCAGTTCCACTCCGCTTCGCGCCTATTATCTCACTCATCCCGACGAAGGGGAGGAGCTTGAGAAATGATAAGGGCCGGTATCATAGGGGGCGCCGGCTATACCGCCGGCGAACTCATCCGGATCCTGCTGAACCATCCGGATGTGGAGCTTGCTTTCGTGCATTCGACCAGCAATGCGGGAAACAGGCTCTGGGAAGTGCACTCCGGGCTCTTCGGAGATACTGACATGCGTTTCAGCGCGGAGTTTGATCTCGGCGCGGTGGATGTGGTGTTCATGTGCTCCGGCCATGGCAAGAGCACGTCCTTCTGGGCTGAGAATGCCCGCCCTGCAGGATTGAAGGTCATCGACCTGGCCCAGGACTACAGGGACGAGAGCTGCGGCTACGTTTATGGCCTGCCCGAGATCAACAGGGACAGGACGCGCGGAGCCCGGCTCCTCGCCAATCCCGGTTGTTTCGCCACTGCGATCCAGCTGGCCGTGCTGCCTCTGGCAGCCGCAGGCCTGCTGCGCTCGGACGTGGACGTCACGGCCATCACCGGCTCCACCGGAGCAGGGGTGAAGCCGGGCGCCACGACGCATTTCAGCTGGAGGAACAACAATGTCTCCGTGTACAAGGCCTTCGAGCATCAGCACCTTATAGAGATAGGGATGAATGTCCGCAAGCTCCAGCCGGACTTCGGAGGAGCCGTGAACTTCATTCCCGTGCGCGGCGATTTCGCGCGCGGCATCCTGGCTTCCGCCCATACTTCTTGCGACCTGTCGCAGGAAGAGGCCGTGCAGCTTTACTCGGACTTCTACAAGGATGCCGCGTTCACCCATGTTTTCCCGGGCAACGTGGATCTGAAACAGGTGGTCAATACCAACAAATGTCTGGTCTCCGTGGAAAAACACGGAGGACGCCTTCTGGTCAACTCCGTTATCGACAATCTCCTGAAAGGCGCCTCGGGCCAGGCTGTCCAGAACATGAACCTGATGTTCGGACTGCCGGAGGACTCGGGACTCAAACTCAAGGCTTCTGCCTTCTAAATCTAGGAATTATGGAATTATTCGACGTATATTCCCTCTTCGACGTCACGCCCGTACGGGCGAAGGGCTGCCGGATCTGGGACGACAAGGGACAGGAGTATCTGGACCTCTACGGCGGCCATGCCGTCATCTCCGTCGGGCATAGCCATCCCCGTTACGTGGAGGCGCTGAAGGACCAGCTCGACCGAATCGGATTCTACTCCAACAGCGTGAAGAACCCGCTGCAGGAACAGCTTGCGCACGAACTTGGCGAGGCCTCCGGCTATCCCGACTACAGCCTTTTCCTGGACAATTCCGGTGCGGAGTCCAACGAGAATGCATTGAAACTTGCTTCGTTCCATACCGGAAAGGACCGCATCATCGCTTTCCGCAGGAGTTTCCACGGGCGCACCTCCGGTGCCGTCGCCGTCACTGACAATCCCAGGATCGTTTCGCCTTTCAATGCCAATCACAAGGTCACGTTCTGCGACCTTGATGACGCGGCCGGAGTAGAGAAGGAACTTGCAAAAGGCGATGTCGCGGGCGTCATCATCGAAGGCATCCAGGGATGCGGAGGCATCCACGTACCTTCGGACGACTTTATGGTTGAGTTGGAAGCCCTTTGCCACGGTTATGGAGCCCTGCTGCTCCTCGATGAGGTGCAGAGCGGCTACGGCCGGACCGGCCGATTCTTCGCCCACCAGTGGACGAGCGTCCGTCCGGACGTCATCACGATGGGCAAGGGCATCGCGAACGGATTCCCCTGCGGGGGCATCCTCATCGCTCCGCACATCAAGGCCGCCAAAGGCATGCTAGGAACCACCTTCGGAGGCAACTATCTCGCTATGGCCGCGGCACTGGCCGTCCTCGCGATCATCCGCGACGAGGACCTTGTGGGCAATGCCTTCAGGGTGGGGGCTTACCTCAAGGCGAACATCCCTTCCAGTCCGCTGATCCGCGAGGTGCGCGGCCGCGGCCTCATGCTTGGCATGGAGTTCACCTGTCCTATAGCCGACATCCGCAGGAAACTGCTTTTCGAGAAACACATTTTCACCGGAGTCGCGGGAACGGACATGATACGCCTGCTCGCTCCGCTCTGCCTCAGCCAGGCCGAGGCTGCTGAGTTCATCACCGCACTTAAAGAAGTCTTATGAAATCGTTCTTCCACGTACAGGATATAGGAAACCTGGATGAGGCCCTCAAGGAAGCCCTTGAGGTAAAGGCCAATCCCTTCGCCTGGAAACATCTTGGCACTGACAAGACCATCATCCTGGTGTTCTTCAACAACTCCCTCCGCACCCGCCTGAGCAGCCAGAAAGCCGCTCTGAATCTAGGAATGAACCCCATCGTGCTCAATGTCAACGGCGACAGCTGGAAGCTCGAGACGGAGATGGGCGTCGTCATGGACGGCGACAAGTCCGAGCATCTGCGCGAAGCCATCCCCGTGATCGGGAGCTTCTGCGACATCATCGGCGTACGTTCCTTCGCCGGCCTGACGGACCGCGAGAAGGACTATGGCGAGGAGATACTCCGCCAGTTCATAGAGTACTCCGGCAGGCCGGTCATCAGCCTCGAGTCGGCTACGGTGCATCCCTGCCAGGCTTTCGCCGACCTGATCACCATCGAGGAGCACAAGGAGAAAAAGCGTCCCAAGGTTGTCATGACCTGGGCGCCTCATCCTAGGGCTCTCCCGCAGGCCGTCCCGAACTCCTTCGCGGAGTGGATGAACGCCGCGGACGTGGACTTCGTCATCACTCATCCGGAGGGATACGAACTCGATCCGCGTTTCGTGGGCGATGCCAAGGTGGAGTATGACCAGATGAAGGCCTTTGAGGGCGCAGATTTCATATACGCCAAGAACTGGAGCTGCCCGGGAGTTACCAATCCTGCGGACTATGGCAAGATACTCAGCAAAGACATGGGTTGGACGGTCGACGCCGCGCATATGGCAGTGACCAATAACGCACAATTCCTGCACTGCCTGCCGGTAAGGCGCAACATGATAGTTTCCGATGAGGTCATCGACTCGCCGAGGAGCCTGGTCATCCCGGAGGCGGCCAACCGCGTGGTTTCCGCCCAGGTGGTAATGAAACGTATGTTGGAAAGCCTTTGATATGGAGAAACTTACGGTGTTGAAAGTGGGCGGTGCCGTCGTAGAGGACCCTCAGGCGCTGGATGCGTTCCTGACGGGTTTCGCCGCCATGCCGGGACTGAAGGTCCTGGTGCATGGCGGGGGCCGCGAAGCGACCAAGGTCGCCGCTCAGCTTGGCATCCAGACCAAGATGGTGGACGGACGCCGCATCACCGACGCCGACATGCTCCGCGTGGTGACCATGGTCTATGGCGGCCTTGTCAACAAGGGCGTTGTGGCGGCCCTTCAGGCCCGCGGCGTCAACGCCCTCGGCTTGACCGGAGCCGATCTCGGCTGCATGCTCGCCGTCAAGCGTCCGGTCAAGGATATCGACTACGGATATGTAGGAGATATGAGGAAGGTTGACACTTCCATCCTGGCCGACCTCATCTCCAGGGGAGTCGTTCCGGTGATGGCTCCGCTGTCTTTCGACGGGAAAGGTACGTTGCTCAATACCAATGCGGACACGATTGCTTCCAGCGTAGCAAAGGCTCTCGCCGAGCGTTTTGAAGTGACGCTGGTGTATTGCTTCGAGAAAGCCGGAGTGCTGAAGGATCCGGACGATGATGCCAGCGTCATCCCTCTCATCACCAAGAAATCTTTTGCCGGACTTGTTTCCGACGGCACTGTGTCGGGTGGAATGCTCCCGAAGCTGCAGAATGCTTTCGAAGCCCTCGAGAGTGGAGTGAAGGAAGTCAGGATTACGAAAGCCGATGCTCCTGAAGGTGGAACAAAGATAGTGTTATGAGGGAAGCGGAACTCATAGACTTGCTCAAGGGGATGGTATCTATTCCTTCATTCAGCAGGGAGGAAGGCCCCGTCGCGGACTACATCGAAGGATGGCTCCGCGCCCACGGGCTGGAGCCGTGCCGCATCGGCAACAACCTTTGGCTGGATGCCGATCCAGGCTCGGACAAGCCTCTTCTGCTCCTCAACGGACATATCGATACCGTCAAGCCCGCCGGAGGATATACCCGCGACCCTTTCACCCCGTCTGAAGAGGACGGGCGCATCTGGGGCCTCGGCACCAATGACGACGGCGCTTCTGTCGTGGCCCTTTTGGGTGCGTACCTGAAGCTTTGTGAGAAGCCGCAGCCCTACCACCTCGTCTGGTCTGCGACCGCCGAGGAGGAAGTCTGCGGCCGTAATGGCATCGAACTGATGGTGCCGGAGCTCGGCCCCGTGGCACTCGGCATCATAGGCGAGCCAACGGGCATGCAGATGGCCGTGGCAGAAAAGGGTCTTATGGTGTTGGACTGCACTGCACGGGGCAAGAGCGGTCACGCCGCCCGTGAGGAGGGTGTGAACGCCATCTACGAAGCACTGAAGGATATCGACTGGTTCAGGAACTACCGCTTCCCGAAGGTGTCGCCTTATCTCGGCCCGGTCAAGATGTCCGTGACGATGATCCAGGCCGGCACGCAGCACAATGTCGTGCCGGACGCCTGCACCTTCGTCGTGGACGTCCGCCCCAATGGAATGTACTCCAATCCTGAACTTCTGGCCCTCATCAAAGAGTCCGTTTCCTGCGAGGTGAAGGAGCGCTCCACGCGCATCGGCAGCTCGCACATCGATATGTCGCATCCGGTCGTTCAGCGCGGACTTTCGCTCGGACTGGAGGCATTCGGCTCTCCGACCACTTCCAATCAGGCCATAGTGCCGTTCACGACGCTCAAGATCGGCCCGGGCCAGTCCTCGCGCTCGCATACTGCCGACGAATATATTTTGAAAGAAGAAATCTCCTCCGCCGTGGAGACCTATGTCTCCTTGCTGGACGGGCTTGAAATACAGTAGCTTATGAAACTCTGGGACAAAGGATTCTCTGTTGACGAAAAGATTGACCGCTTCACGGTGGGCAAGGACCGTGAGTTGGACCTGTACCTCGCGCCGTATGACGTGCTGGGCACCATGGCGCATATTACCATGCTCGAGAGTGTCGGCCTGCTGGAAAAGTCCGAACTTGACGCGCTCCTGCCCGAGCTCAAGGCCATCTACATGCAGGCCTGCGAGGGCTCTTTCGTCATCGAGGATGACATCGAGGACGTTCACTCCCAGGTAGAACTGATGCTCACCCGCAAGCTTGGTGACCTCGGCAAGAAGGTCCATACCGGACGCTCCCGCAACGACCAGGTGATGGTGGACCTCAAGCTTTACGCCCGCGCGGAGATTGAGAAAACGGTCGGCAAGGTCAAGGCCCTCTTCGACGAACTGCAGAAGCGCAGCGAGGAGTGCAAGGACATCCTTATGCCGGGATATACGCACCTGCAGGTGGCCATGCCCTCGTCCTTCGGAATGTGGTTTGGCGCTTATGCCGAGAGCCTCGCCGAGGATATGGAGGTGATGCAGGCCGCGTGGAAAGTCACGAACCGCAACCCTTTGGGCGCCGCGGCCGGCTACGGCTCTTCGGCGCCGCTCGACCGCAGTCTGACGACTGCGCTCCTGGGTTTCGACGATCTTGATTACAACTCCGTATATGCCCAGATGGGCCGCGGCAAGACCGAGCGCATCATCTCCTTCGCTTTTGCTTCTGTCGCCGAGACGCTCGGCCGACTGGCGATGGACTGCTGTCTCTTCAACAGTCAGAACTTTGCTTTTGTCAAGCTGCCGGATGCCCTCACCACGGGCTCCAGCATTATGCCCCACAAGAAGAATCCCGATGTCTTCGAGCTCATACGCGCCCACTGCAACCGTATCAACGGCATCCCCGGCACCATCCGCCTTATCGGCACCAACTTGCCTTCGGGATATTTCAGGGACATGCAACTGATCAAGGAAGTATTTGTCCCGATGTTCGAGGAGATGGACGACTGCCTGGACATCGCCAAGTTCGCCATAGAGAATATGACTGTGGCCAAGGACCTGATGTCAGACCCTCGTTATCAGCTCGCTTTCAGCGTCGAGGAAGTCAACCGCCGCGTGGCGGAGGGTGTCCCGTTCCGCGACGCCTACCGTCAGGTAGGTATGGAGATACAAAAAGGGGAGTTCTCCTGGAAGGGAGAACTCCATCATACACACGAGGGCTCGGTCGGCAATCTCTGCAATGCCCAGATCGCGGCCAAGATGGATCACGTCCTGGAAGGCTTCACCTTCAAGAGCGTCAGGGCCGCTGTCCGTTCCCTGCTTGCCTGATTTATCTGAACAGATTGAGGTCGATGCCTTTGCCCATGGTTTCGTAGCCGGAGGCGTTGAGGTGGAGCCAGTCGTTCTCGAAGAGGAACGCCGGGTTCAGCCTCTCGGGATCTTCCGAGTCTCTTGTCATAGCATCGAAATCTATCACTCCGTCGAACTCTCCGCTGGTGCGTATCCACTCGTTGAGTGCCGCGCGGCCGGCTTCGTGGTTGCCGCGATAGTAGTTGTTGCCTTTGAAGGCTGTCACCGTGGCGCCGAAGACCTTGATGCCGCGGGCGTGTGCATCGCGGATGATGCGGCGCCAGGCCTTCTGGATGGCGGCAGCCGTCTCGAGGCCGTCGCGCGCTCCGCCGAGGTCGTTCACGCCTTCATACAGGATGATGAACTTCACTCCGCAGCGGTCGAACAGATCCCTCTTGTATCGGTTCTGGGCAGCCGGACCGAGGCCTCCCTCAATCACGCAGTTGCCGCCGAGGCCGAAATTCAGCACCGAAAGATTCATCTTGTGGGCTAAAAGGTTGCGTGAGAGCTGGTCGGTCCAGCGGTCCTGTCCGTTGGTCGTAGTGCCCCTGCCGTCGGTGATGGAGTCGCCGAGCACGCAAATGGCGGCCGCAGGCTTGTTCGGAATCACGTCGATGGCGCTGATGGTGTACCAGTGGTCAGTGGTCGCCACCGGATTGGAAAAGTCGGTGGTGTTGCCCGAGGCAATGTAGGACGTGGTCCTGGATCCGGGATGGCTGGTGATGCGGGTGGAGGAGATGCTGCCGTAGTGGATGGTGATGGCGAGGTTCATCCTGTCCTTCACCTTGAACTTTACAGGGTCGGAGACCACGGCTTCGCCGGCCTGCATCGTGAACGAACGGCGGCCGCCGAAAGTGAGGTTGACGCTGGTCTTCTCATCGATTTCGGGGCTCGAGCCCATAGTCTTGGCGACGGCGATTTCTACACCCTTGATCTCTGTGGGATCGGCATTGAAGAGGTTGGACAGGTGGAGCCTGAGCTCCCTGCCTCCGACCGAGACCTGTACGATCTGGCGGAAGGAGTTATCCGCAAGATAGGGCTCCGGGGGATTGTTCCGTGTCTCGGCTATCTGAAGGGCGGTGGCCCAGGTGGTGACCCAGTCCTTTTCCTTGGCACCGGCGCTCAGCGCCGATGCCAGGATAAGTGAAAGGACTGAAAGAACAGTAATTATCCTTTTCATCATTGTCGTATTGTCGTGGTTTTATCTTCTAGGCGCCTGCGGCCTCTCTCCGGGTACCGGGCCGCCGCTGGACATGGGTCCGCCGGGGCGGAAACGCCTGTTGGTGACGAGCACCGGCTTGTTGTTCTCATCATGCGTGGGCATGCCGTAACGGTCGGAGAGCATCGATTTGGTCTGGACCGAATCGATCGGCATGTTCAAAGGACGGACTCCGGCGGGGAGGTCCTTCTTGGAGAACTGCTGGAAGTAGCCCACGCAGGCATCGCTCCACCACTCGGCGTCATTCTTCTGGATGTCGAGCTTCTTGGTGACCTCGTCGAAGATGGGAGCGCTGACATAAGGTTTCAGGCTTGCCCAGGTTTTCTGGTATGCTTCGACCTCGGAGATACCGGTGTCGTAGTGGAGGCAGATCTCATCCCACAGTGTCTTTCCGCTGGAAAGTTTGTAGTCCCAGGGGACATGGTGGAACCACAGGAGGAGGTTCTCGGGGCAGGTGGCCAGGTCGTTGAACTTGGAAGCCAGAGGCTCGTGGTACTGGTCGACATTGTCGGTGCCCTCGCGGGTGCGGTCGAATCCCACGCCGTTCTCATCGGCCTTGTGGTAGAACACCGGCGACCAGTCCGGGCGGGAGCTGCGCTCCCACGGGCCGGGCCCGTAGTGCGACCCGCCGAAGATATGGTGGAATCCGAGGGGCATCATATAGTGCACCGCGGTCTCGCGAGAGGTCATCATTATGTCCTTGACAGGTTCGATGAACTTCTTGTCATATGTCTTGGCGGAGATGCCTTCGGGCTGGATGAAGGTCTGGCGTATCCACTCGTCGGCGATCTGCTCTGCGCTGAGGGTGGGATCCCAGCAGAGGCGGCCGAACATATACCAGTTGGACTGGGCGAAGATGTAGCCGGAGAAGTTGGGGTCCTGGCCGGTATTGGCAACGCCCGCCATTCCCTTGACCATCTTTGCGACAGTAGAGCCTTCGCCATTTGCATAAGTATCGCTGTCGAGGCACTCCTCGTAAGTCGTGCCGTGATAGACGAGGTGGTTGGAGAAACCGAGGTACTCCTGGGTGATCTGGAACTCCATCATCATCTTGGTGTTGTACATCCGTCCGAACAGAGGGTTGAAGGGCTCGCGCGGCTGGAAATCGATGGGACCGTTCTTGATCTGCACGAAGACGTTGTCGGCGAATTTGCCGTCGAGGTCCTGGAACTCCTCGACGGCCTGGTTGGCGCGGTCGGGGCTGGTCGGGCTATAGACGAAGGCGCGCCACATCACGATGCCGCCGTGGGGGCCGACGGCCTCAGCCAGCATGTTGGCGCCGTCGGCATGGGTGCGGCCATAATCCTGCGGGCCTGCCTGGCCCTCGGAATTGGCCTTCACCAGGAAGCCTCCGAAGTCGGGGATGGCCGCATATATCTCGTCGGCCTTGTCCTTCCACCACTGACGGACCTTGGGATCGAGCGGATCGCCGCTCTTCAGGCCGCTGAGGGTGATGGGGCTGGTCCACTTGATCGACAGATATGTGGTGATGCCGTATTCGCGCAGGATGTCGGCTATCTTGGCCACGCGGGCGATATGCTCGGCATCGAGGATAAGCGGATTGGAGTTGACGTTGTTGAGGGCCGAGCCGTTGATGCCGACGGAGGCGCAGAGCTCGCCGTATTTACGGATACGGGCCTCGGGGATGTTCGGCGAGGTCCACTCCCACATGGACCTGCCGGCGTAGCCGCGCTCGACGGTGTCGTCGAGATTGTCCCAGTGGTCGAGGATGCGGTAGTCGTAATACGGTTTCTGGTCGATGTCCATTCCGGGACCGGCCTGGCCGAGGACCTCGGCGCGCTGCAGAGCGTAAACGCCGTAGCGGACGCCGGCCTCGGAGCCGCCGGCCACGATGCGCTTGCCGGCTTCGTCATAGATGTGGAACTCTTCCTTCGCCAGGGTGTTGTCCACCTTGGTCTCCACCGATGCAAGTATTTCGCCGTAAGGGCGGGAGTTGGCGAACCAGAGATCTGTGCCGTCCTGATTGACGGGTTTGGGCTTGCTGCAGGCGACGACAGCCAGTCCGGCCGCAAGCAGGAATTTGATGCTTATTCTCATGTTTTATACTATTGGATTGTCAGATTGACGGACTGGAGGTCCTTGTCTGCGGACGAGCCGCCCACAAGGATCTGGTAGCTGCCGCTCTTGCATACGAGACCGTCGGCGACGGAGTCGTAATACTCGAACGCCGAGGCCGGGAGGTCGATGTCCACGGTCTTGGTCTCACCGGCCTTGATGTTAACCATCTTAAGACCCTTGAGGGCCTTGACGGGAGCGTTGGGGTCGCCCAGGCGCTTGACATAGACCTGTACGGCTTCGCTGCCGTCCATCTGCCCTCCGTTCAGGACGTTGACACGTACGCGGACGGTGGAGCCGTTCCTGACGGTGTTGGAGGAGAGGACGGGCTTGCTGAAGTAATAGTTCGTGTAGCTGAGGCCGAATCCGAAAGGATAGAGGGGATCCTCGGTCATATAGCGGTAGGTGCGTCCCTTCATCGAATAGTCGAGGAAGTCGGGGAGCTGGGCGGTTGACTTGTAGAAAGTGATGGGGAGGCGTCCGGAAGGATTGTATGCGCCGGAGATGACGTCGGCGACTGCGGTGCCGCCCTCCTGTCCGCCGTACCATGCGGTGATGAGGGCGTCATAGTCGCCTTCGTTCTGCTCGAGGGCGATAGCACTGCCGGTACAGAGGACGAAGATGACGGGCTTGCCGGTGGCGTGGAGGGCCTTCAGGACGCGGCTCTGGATTTCGGGGAGCTCGATGCGCTCGCGGTCTCCGCCGGCGAAGCCTTCGAGGCTGAGCCTGAGCTCCTCTCCCTCGACAGCGGGGGAGATGCCTCCGACGAAGATGATCACGTCGGATTCGGCTGCACGGGAGGCGAGGGCCTCAAGCGCGTCGGGAGTATAATTGTCGGAGATGATGGGCTGGGGGATCACGACGCGCGGGCGTGGCTGGGCTTGCTGCTGGGGAGCGCCTTGGGCGGGGATGCCCATCCATTCGGTATTGCCCTGGGACTGTGCGCCCTGTCCGCCCTGCTGGCGCTGGGCGGCCATGTTCATGCCGGCGCGCGGAGCCCTCGGGACAGCGACGAAGCCTTCGACGAGGTCGCAGCCGCGCTCATAGGTGACTTCGGCGTTGGGATAGGCCGCCTTGATGCCGTCGAGGATGGTCACGACGTGCGTCGGGTCTCCATTGTAGTTGCCGAGCATCATGGTGCTGTCGGCGGCATTGGGGCCGAGGACGGCGATCTTCTTCACGGAGCCGGGCTTGAGAGGCAGGACGCCGTCATTCTTCAGGAGCACCATGGACTTGCGGGCCACGTCGAGTGCCTGCTTCGCGTGCTCCTTGCTGGCTACGATGGAGTAGGGGATGTCCTTCCAGGGAGTCAGGTCGGCATAGTCGAGCATACCGAGTTCGATCCAGCCGCGGATGATCCTGCGCATGGCTATGTCGATGTCGGCTTCGGTGATGAAGCCTTTCTCGACAGCCTCGGTCAAGGTCTTGTAGCTGCTGCCGCACTCCACGTCGGTACCGGTGATGACGGCATCTGCGGATGCGGAAGGCGCGTCGGCGTGAGTTTCGTGGGCGCCCTTGCGGTAGAAGTCGCTGATGGCTCCGCAGTCGGAGACTACCATTCCCTGATAGTTCCAGCGGTCGCGGAGGATGTCGACGAGGAGGGCGTCGTTGCTGCAGCAGGGCTCACCGTCATAACGGTTGTAAGCGCCCATCACTTCGCGGACGTCCGCCTCGGTGACCAGCGCTTCGAAAGCGGGAAGGTAGGTCTCCCAGAGGTCGCGGAGCGACACTACGGCATTGAACGAGTGCCTGAGACTTTCGGGGCCGCTGTGGACGGCATAGTGCTTGGCGCAGGCGTGCGACTTGTAATAGTCCGGGTTGTCACCCTGCAGGCCGTTCACGGCAGCCATTCCCATCACGGATGTCAGGTAAGGGTCTTCGCCGTAGGTCTCCTGCCCGCGTCCCCAGCGCGGGTCGCGGAAGATGTTGATGTTCGGAGTCCAGAATGACAGGCCGTAATACTGGCGGTGCTCACCGTTGCGGATGGCTTCGTTGTATTTGGCGCGGGCCTCGTCCGATATGGTGGTGAATGTCCTTAAATGCTCCTCGGGATCGAAGGTCGCGGCCATGCCGATGGCCTGGGGGAATACAGTGGCGACACCTGCGCGGGCCACGCCGTGCAGGGCCTCGTTCCACCAGTTATAATCGGGGAGGCCAAGGCGCTCGACGCCTTTGGACCCGTTCTGCATCATGTCGATCTTCTCCTGGAGCGTCAGGCGCGAGAGAAGGTCGTCTATCCTTTGTTCCTGGGGGAGAGAAGGGTCACGGAAGGGGAATTCGGGTGCCTGAGCCCGGAGGGAAACGGCCGAAAGGACGGCCAGCATAGTCAAGAATAAAGGTTTCATTATGGATTGTGTTGGTTATTGTTCTGTGCAGGTGATTTCAAGGTTTACAGCGTGTTCATATGCCGTTGCGTTTGGCTTCGTCCCATATGGAGTCCATCTCCTCCATGGACATGCCTGCAAAACCGCGTCCGTCCTCCCGGACCTTGCGCTCGAGGTAATCGAAGCGGCGGCGGAACTTGCTGCAGGTGCGGTTGAGAGCCGTTTCAGGGTCGATTCCGTAGAGCCTTGCGGCGTTGATGACCGAGAAGAGAAGGTCACCGAACTCCAGTTCAAGGTCTTCCCCTTCGCTGCATGCTGCCTCTTCGACCTCTCCGCACTCCTCGCGGACCTTGTCCCACACGCCTTCCTTGTCCTTCCAGTCGAACCCGCAGCCGCGGGCTTTCTCCTGCATGGAGAGAGCCTTAAGCAGCGCGGGCATCGTGTCCGGGATTCCGCTCATGACGGTTTTGTTTCCGTCCTTTTCCTTGGCCTTGACGATCTCCCAGGTGTCAGCGATCTCCTTGGCGGAAGGGGCTTCGCCTTCTGGGACGAGGCTGCCGTCCGCCTTGAAGACATGGGGGTGGCGGAATACCATCTTGTAGCAGACCTTTTCGATGCAGTCCGCTATGTCGAAGTATCCCTTCTCCTGGGCTATCCTGGCGTAGAAGACCATATGGTACAGCAGGTCTCCTATTTCCTTGGAGATGCCTGCGGGATTCTGCTTGACTATCTCGTCGCTGAGTTCGTAGACTTCCTCCTCCGTCATCGGACGGATGGACTCCATGGTCTGCTCGGCATTCCACGGGCAGCGCTCGCGGAGATAGTCCATGATGTCCAGCAGTCTTCCGAACGCTTCGGTTTTTTCTTCTCTGGTGTGCATGTCTGTCTATTTCTACAAAATTACAAAAAAGATAGTATCTTTGCACTCCCCGTAATAACTAATACCAATCATAAAGTAATGAAAGAAATCAGATTCGTGTCCGCCGACGAGGCCGTCAGCCACATCAAATCCCACTGTCACATCCATCTCAGCAGCGTGGCCAGCGTGCCGCACATACTCATCCAGGCGCTGTGCCGCAGGGCCGATGCCGGAGAGGTCGAGGACCTGCATTTCCATCATTTCCATACCGAAGGCCCGGCTCCGTATTCCGAGCCGCGCTACGAAGGCATATTCTTCGAACAAGGCTTTTTCGTCGGCCCGAACGTCCGTGCCAACGTCAATGCCGGCTATGCCGACTACCTTCCCGTCCATCTCGGAGAGAGCCAGAAGCTCTACCGCGACGGTTTCATCAAGCTCGGTGCCGCCCTGGTGAATGTCTCCAGGCCGGATGCCAACGGCATGGTGTCCCTGGGAACCTCCGTGGATTGTTCAGTGGCTGCCGTCGAGACTGCGGAGCTCGTAATCGGTGTCATCAATCCCAACGTCCCCTATGCCCACGGCGACCTCGTTTCGCTTGACCGTTTCGACTATCTGGTGGAGGACGATACTCCGCTGGTGACCGCGCATTTCGCCGAACCGACCCCCACGGAGGTCCTCATCGGCAAGAACTGCGCTGCGCTCGTCGAGGACGGAGACTGCATCCAGATGGGAATCGGCGCCTTGCCGAACGCCCTCGCCGCCCAGTTGGGCAACCATAAGAACCTTGGTCTGCATACCGAGATGTTCGCGGACGGTCTGTTGCGCCTGATCAAGTCCGGCGTCATCAACGGCGCCTGCAAGAAGATCGACACCGGCAAGGTGGTGGCTTCGTTCCTCCTTGGCAGCCAGGACGTTTATTCCTTCATCGACGACAATCCCGACGTCCTCATGAAGGACATAGCATATACCAACGATCCCTGGGTCATCTCGCAGAATCCCCATATGAAGGCCATCAATTCCGCCACCGAGGTGGACCTGACCGGCCAGATCAGCGCCGACTCCATCGGCATGCGCATCTTCTCCGGTACCGGCGGGCAGCTCGAGTTCGTCAAGGGAGCTACGATGTCCAAGGGCGGCAAGTCCATCACTGCGTTCGCATCCCGTACCAACAAAGGCAAGAACAAGATCGTCTCCGCGCTCAACCCCGGCGCAGGAGTGGTGACCCCGCGCGCGGACGCGCATTGGATCGTCACCGAGTACGGCGCCGTGGACCTCTACGGAAAATCGCTTCAGGAGCGCGCCAAGCTGATGATCAGCATCGCGCATCCCGACGACCGTGAGATGCTCGACCGCGAAGCCTTCGAGCGCTTCGGTCCCCACTGGCACAACTTCAGCGTGTAGTAATCTCCAGTGTTTGCGTCGGGAGACCGTCGCAGCTGATCTCGACGCGGATGACTCCGGCCTTGCGCGTGGACTGGATTATGGCCAGCGCGCGGCCGTACTGCGTCAGCACCTCGTCGCGGTCGAAGCTGTCAGTCGGCACGCGCAGTTCGCCGGAGTCCACCGCCAGCAGGCGGCCTTCGCCGCTGACGCGGACCTTGACGGTCCGCTCGTCCACCTGGACGCGGTGTCCGGCGGCGTCCCGCAGGGTAATGGTGATATGGGACAGGTCCTGTCCGTCGGCTTTCAGCGCTTCACGGTCAGGCTCTGCAGTCATTTCCGTAACTTCCGAAGTCGAATAGATACTGTGCTCGCAGACTTCCTCCCCACCGATATAGCCTTTGGCAGTGAGGCTGCCGTGGCTGTACGGGAGATGCCACAGGATGGTGTTGTTGGTGAAGTCCGAAGTCTTGTGGCGGCCCATCAGGCGGCCGTTCTGGTAGAGCTCCACTTCCTCGCAGTTGGTGACGGTCTCGATGTCCATCATCCTTCCGCGGTACGAGGACGGATAGGTCCAGTCGTCCTTGGTGGCGGGCCACTGCCAGATGTCGCGCCCGAAGTCCTGGTCGAGCCCGCTGTCGCGTACCGCCACGTGCACGACAGGGTCCTTGGACCACATCGCGCGGTGGTACGAGGCGCGCGGTTTCTCGAACATACAGATGTCGAACAGGCCGTTGGGCCATCCCTTGCTCGGATCGGAGGCTTCGCCCAGATAGTCGACGCCGGACCAGATGAATCCTCCGGCAAGGAAGTCGTTTGCCAGCACGAGATTCCACGGGTTCTCAGGGGTGTAGCTGCGGATATTCCCTTCCTCGCCGCACCAGTAGGGGAGTTCCTCGGTGATGAGCATACGGCGTTCCGGATAGAGCTTGTGCTCGGAGATGGCCCTGGCTTCGAGATAGTTATAGCCAATCACATCAGTCACTCCGGCGAACTTGGCTATATGGTTGTTCTGCGCCGCGAGGCATACCGGACGGGTAGGTTCGAGCGAATGCACGAAGTCCTGGATCATCCTGGCCCTTTCCACTCCCTCGTCATCCTCGTTCCAGGCCTCCTGCACTTCGTTGCCGATGCTCCAGAGCACGATGCTCGGGTGGTTGCGGTCACGGAGGATCATATCGGCGACATCCTTCTGCCACCACTCGTCGAATATCTCCGCATAGTATCCTGATTTCCATTTGTCCAGGGCCTCGTCGATTACTATGAATCCCATCCTGTCGCACATGTCCAGGACCTCTTTTGAAGGCTGGTTGTGCGCCATGCGGATGGCATTGACCCCGTACTCCTTGAAGATCTCGAGCCTGCGCTCATACGAGCGGTCAGGCACAGCCGCTCCCAGTCCGCCGGCATCCTGGTGGATGGCCACGCCCTGGAGCTTGAGGTGCCTGCCGTTGAGCGAGAATCCCTTGTCCTTGTCGAACTCGAACCATCTCACTCCGAACGTGGTGTTGTACACGTCCACAGTACGTCCTCCAGACTTGACCGTGGTCTCCAGGGTATAGAGATAAGGGTTGTCGATGTCCCAGAGGGTGGGGTGGGGAAGCCTGATGTCGCTGTCGGAGCCTTTGGCGACGACTGTCCCGTCCGCATCGAGGATGCGGTGCGTCAGAGTCGTCCTCGCTCCGGCGGGGTTGACCAGCGTCACTTCCACGTGTACCGTCGCGGCTTCGGGAGTGATCTTGTGAGTCGTGACATAGGTGCCGTATGTGTCGATATGTACTGGATTGGTATACACCAGCTTGACGTGCCTGTATATGCCGCCTCCGGCATACCAGCGCGGACGGTCCCCCACCGTGGACGAGCGGACTGCAATGAGGTTGTCCGCACCGTACTTGATGTAAGGGGTCAGGTCATAATGGACGGTAGTGAAACCGTAAGGGTGCGTACCCAGATGATGGCCGTTGATGTACACGTCGCTCTTCTGGAAGATACCGTCGAAGATTACTTCGACGCTCTTGCCCTTCATAGCTGACGGCACCCTGAACGACTTGCGGTACCATCCTATGCCCTCCGGCAGAGACGCTGCGGACCCTGCCGACATCGGGTCGAACATGTCCTTGATATTCCAGTCGTGCGGAGCCTGCACCGTCTCCCACCCGGAGTCATCATACCCCACCGCCTCCAGCCCTTCCTCTGCAGGAAGTATGCTGTCTACGCGCGGTTTGGGTATCATCCTCGGCCCGCCTTGCGGCGGCACCCCTTGCGGGGCCCCCTGGGCTCCCTGTGGAGTACCGCCCGGTCTTGCGGGCACCTCCATCATCTCCTGTGGGGGGAGCTCCACTTTCGTGAACTTCCAGTCGAAGTCGAAATTCTCCTCCACACGGACGTTTTTCTGCGCAAAGGCGTTGGCGGCAAGCAGGTACAGTACTGCTGAAACAATAACTCTTCTTCTCATATACCAATAAAAAACCCTCCGGGGGCGCTGCAAAAAACGCACCTCCGGAGGGAACCATACTAACCATTAATAACCAGGGTTCTGGTAAGCGGCTTTTTCTGTGTCTGACATTTCCATATTGTTGAGCTGTGAGAGCGGGATCGGGCGGAGATAGAAATGGTCGTCTATGTCACGCGTGAATTTCATCAGGGTATGTTCATAGGCTTTTCCCTTTCCGTCAGTACCGGAGATGCTGTATTCGTGGGCGCGGTCATACCAGGTCTGGGTCCTGATAAGGTCATACCACCTGAGGCCCTCTCCGAAGAACTCTCGGGACTTCTCATCGAGGAGATAGTCGAGGGTAATGGTCCTGGGAGTCCTGGCCACCAGCTCAGCGCTGAAATCAGCCGAATAGTCCTGCTGTTCATTGTTCTTTATGATCCATTTTCCGGCGCGTGCGCGGATGACGTTGATCAGGTCGTAGGCGCTTTGACCGGATTTTATGCCGGCCCCCTTCACGGCGGCTTCCGCGGCTATGAAGTAGAGTTCTGAGAACTTGGCGATGCAGAACGGGCGGGTGGAAGGAACGTTTCCTTCGCCGTATCCGGAGGTGTTGGTCCTGTAGGGACCTATCTTCCACAGACCGGGATAGGCGAAACGGTTGATGTCGCTGTATCCTACTACGTAGTAGGGAACTCCGGGCATCGTTCCGAGGCCCATTCCCGTATCGTCGTTGGCTCCGCTGGTAGGATAGGTAATGTTGCCGGGATCCTCGGTAAGGAACTTGACGATGGGCTCTCCTGCCTTTATAGTCATACCGTTGGCCCCTGTGACGGCCGCTACGGAAGGATTCAGGTACTGGAAGTTGCCCCTGTAGACAAGGGAGAAGGTTCCGTCGAAACGGGAGTCCATATCCTTGTCGGTGAAGCGCTCGTATGCTTCGTGGGTCGGAGCCATACGGGTCCAGGGACGGCCGAGGAACTGGCTGTCACCTCTTGTGACCACAACCACGGAGTTGCCGGTTGCGGCGTCCTTGAGCTTCATATTGGAGTATGCCCACTGAGTATACCAGTGCGCCCAGTTTCCTCCAGCGTTGGCAAAGCCCGAGAGTGCCGTTCCGTTATAGGTCTGGCTGGTCTCGGTATGGTCGGCCCAGAGAAGCCATTCCTTGTTGCGGTCGAACTGTCCGGCATTCACCTCGTAGAAAGTCTCCTGGAGTCCGTAGGGGCCGGGATTGTTGATGGCCTCCACGGCGGTGTCATAGGCCAGCTGGAAGTACTGTGCGGCGGACTTGCCGTCGGGATCCTTGCGGTCGCAGACGGGGTAGGTGCTGATGTTGTTGGGATTCTCCAGCCACCAGGCATAAGTCAGATAAGCCTTCGCAAGGTAGAAACGCGCGACCGTCTTGGTGACGCCGCCCACTACGCGGGGCTTCTCGGGAAGGTCGTTGACCGCAGTGATAAGGTCGGGGAATATAGCTTTCGTATATACCTCAGGAACGGTGTTGCGTACAGATGTACGGACTGTGGACTTGTTGAAAGCGAGTTCTCCCGATCCCAGGTCGAGCGGTACTCCTCCGAATGTCTGGACAAGGAGGAAATAGTCGAATGCGCGGAAGAAACGGGCCTCGGCGATCAGCGATGCCGCAAGCCCAACCTTCTCGGCATTCTCGATAATGCCGCTGGCAGTGTTGATGTAGGAGAATGTTCCGGTCCATACATATCCGCCGGGATTGGACGAGGCGTCCATAGTAGTACGGACTCCGGTGGTGAGGTCGGTGAACATATGGTCGTTGTCGTGCTCGGAACCATAGGTGTATTCGTCGGTTCCGGTCTCGCCGTTGTTGAGGGCTCCTGCAGGACCGTAGAGGTTGCGGAGGTGGTAATACAGGGAGGTGAGTCCTCCGTTCACGCCGGCTTCGGTCTCGAAGAAGGACGGGACGTACAGGGTGTGCGGATCTTCTTCAAGAAGACTCGAGCAGGAACCTGCCAGCAGCAGGGATGCTGCTCCTATCATTATGCTGAAAAACTTTTTCATATCCTGGTCCGATTAGAAGGTTAGATTGACGCCGATGAGATAATTGTGAGAGCTGGGGGTGTTGAATCCCACGACCGCTCCGCCGCCGGTCTGGCCGGAAGCTGCGCTGGAGCGCAGGCTCCAGCCGGCAGATGACGCGTAGTTGCGTGCGTCGCTGCTGAGGGAGTTGGTCTCGGGATCGAGCCCGGTCTCCTTGTGGAAGCCGGAGAAGAGGACGATTCCGGGATTCTGTACGGTTGCATATACGCGCAGCCTGTCTACTCCGATTCTCTTGACCCAGTTCATCCTGCTGAGGGTATATCCGAGGGTGATGGTGCGGATTTTGGCGTAGCTGGCATCGAAATATGCAAGGGTCGAGACGTACTTCGGGAAGTCTCCGTCAGTGAGTCCTCCGGGCATCGGATAATGTGCGGAGGTGTTCTGCGGAGTCCAATAGTCGACCTTGATGTTGTTGCGACGGCCGGACAGCATATTGAGATATGCTCCCTTGCCGTGCAGGGTGGAGTTGAGGATGCCCCCGACCTTGAATGCTCCGATGACGGAGAGGTCCCAGTTCTTCCAGGATACTGCGGTGTTGAAACCACCTTGGAGTTTGGGATCGGCGCTGATCGGGACACGGTCGCTGGAGTTGATGACACGTGTGGGAGTGCCGTCGGCATTGTAGTCTCCGGTATAGCGGACCTTGATCATTCCGGGCGCTCCTCCGCGCTCGTATTTGCCGACAACGTCGGCCTCGTCCTGCTGCCAGATACCGAGGTATTCGTAATCATAGATACAGTTGATAGGGTACCCGACGAACCATCCGTTGCCGGTATCCTGGGTCTGGCCTGATGCAAGTGAGGTGAGAGTGTTCTTGTTGGCGTAAATGTTCAGCCCCGCTGTCCAGGTCCATCCGTTCAGGTTGTCGAGGATGGCGCCGTTCACGGAGAGTTCGAGACCCTTGTTGGCTGTTGATCCGATGTTGGCGGTATAACTGCCCACTCCGGCCGTCGAAGGCAGGCTGATGCTCAGAAGGACGTTGCTGGTGTTCACGGAATAGTACTCCAACGTACCGCGGAGCCTTCCCTTGAAGAAGGAGTAGTCCAGTCCGTAGTTCCAGGTGCGGGAGAACTCCCATCCGAGCTCGGGATTAGGCAGGGTAGACACATAGTATCCAGTCTGATAGTCGCTGTCGCCGAAGTTGTAGTTGACGCTGTTGAGACGTCCAAGGGTTGCATAGGGGGCGATGGCCTGGTTGGAGGTCTCGCCGTATCCGACGCGGAGTTTCAGCTCGTCGAGCCAGTGGCGTGTGCCGTACATAAAGTTCTCCTTATGTATGTTCCATCCGATGGAAACTGCGGGATATGTGTGCCACTGATGACCTTCTGCCAGACGTGAGGACGCGTCCGAACGAACTGCTGCCGAGAACATATACTTGTCATCGTAGGAATACATTATACGTCCCATATATGAGAGGAGGCCGGTCTTGGTATATGATCCGGTTGGGATGGTGATGTCATTGATGTTTGAAGCTCCGATGTTGTAGTACAGGAACTTCTCATTGGGCACATTGTTGGCGGAGAGGACCTGGCCGATGTTGTTGTCCTGCTCTGCGGAGTAGAGCCCTACAATGTTCAGGCGGTGCTTCTCCGCAAATGTGCGGTCATAGGTCAGGAGGTTCTCCACAGTCCAGCGCGTGCTGCGGTTTTCACGTGTGACGGCGTTGTTTGGAGATGCAACATTGTCCGATCCCACGCCTGTTCCGGTGAACGTGCCTGCATTGGACTGGCGGAAATTGAATCCTCCGCTCAGTTTGTACGAGAGGCCTTCGATACCGGGGATCTGTACCTCGAGGTATGCTGCATTGTAGGATGCAAAGGATTTCTCTTCGCCGATATACTGTCCGGAGGCATAGAGATCCTCGAGACGCTCCCTTGACCAGATATAATAGGTATCTTGCGGCATCTGTCCGGTCCTTCTGAGCTCTCCGCTCTCGTTGTAAGGGGAGATGAGGGGTGACATCGGGAGGATACTGGTCAGTGAGACCTGGATACCGTCGCGCGTGTTATAGGAGGAGTTGCTGTTGAAGCCGACACGGACATACTTGCCGAAATTCTGGTCTATGGCCGCACGGGCGCCGATGCGCTGGAAGCCCTGGGTAGGGACTACGGCCTCATCGTCCATATAGTTTACACCGAAGCTGTAGCTGCCCTTCTGGGTGCCGCCGTTGACGCTCATTTCGTAGTTTTGGGTGATACCGGTACGATAGAAAAGATCCTGCCAGTCGGTATTGACACCCTGCTGCTCGTCTCCATAGTAGATATTCGGATACTTGTTGGAGATTTCGCGGAGCGCTACCAGTTCGGAGGAGTTCATCAAAGGATACTTGATCGGATCCTTGAAGGATACGTAGGAGTTGAAACTGATCTTGGGATCCTGCCCTTTGACACCTTTGTAGGTCGTGATCATTATGACTCCGTTGGCGCCGCGGGATCCATAGATGGCAGTGGATGCTGCATCCTTCAGGATGTCCATACTCTTGATGTCGCTGGTGGAGATGTCGGAGAGGGTACCCATAAACGGCATTCCGTCAAGGACGATCAGAGGGTCGTTCGAAGCAGAGAGCGAACGCTGTCCGCGGATACGGATGGTCATACTCTCTCCGGGACGCGATGATGTCTGGAACATATCGACGCCGGCAATACGACCCTGGAGTGCATAGGTAATGTCATTGGCCGGGACCTCACGGATGTTGTCTCCTGTGACCGAGGCGATGGATCCTGTGATGTCAGACTTGCGTGCCGTGCCGTATCCGATGACGACCGTGGCTTCGAGCGCTTCCGAGTCTTCTACCAATGTAACGTTCACAGTCGTCCTTCCGTCTACTGGAACCGTTTCTGTAACGTATCCCATAAAGGACACTTCCAGGATCCCGTTGGACGGGACACTGAGGGAATAAGCACCGTCGATGTCAGTGCTGGTTCCCGTGGTGGTGTTCTGTACCGTGACGAAGGCTCCTGCAACAGGGTCTCCGTTCTGGTCGGAGACTGTGCCCTTCACGGTGATGTTCTGTGCCTGCACCGCGAGGGTGAGCAGCAGTGCCAGAACCGATAGCCCTAAGGACTTTCTAGTTAATGACTTCATAAATCAGTGGTTATTTTGGTGTGTTATGCATGCCGGTGTTGGTCTTTCCGGTCTTTGCAAAGTTAGACAGTCTTGGCCTGACTGTCAGGGGATTCGGTTTCAATCAGATTCGAATCTGAAACCTGGGCGTTGTTTCGTGATTCATCATCGTTTGAATTTGATACAATGTGTTGATTTGTATCGTTTTGGATTTTCGATTATCTGTATTCTGTCAAAACATTTGGTTAATTTTGTAACAACACAAGCCGGCCTTTATGAAACATATCCTTCTATCCCTCATCTGTCTCCTGCCAGTCTCCGAGATTATCCTGAGCGCCCAGTCTGCCCGTATGTTTACAGTTACTTCCGGCCTTATCTCAAGCCAGGTGGACGGGATTTTCCAGGATGGAGAGAATAGTATATGGATCACGTCAGGTTATGGTTTGACCAGATATGATGGCAGCAATTTCGAGTACTTCCATCACGAGGAAGGCAACCCTTTCTCTTTGTCGAGCGACAATGCCCATTTTGTCCTGGAGGATACCCGGGGAACGGTATGGGTAGGTACTGAGCACGGACTGGACATATACGATCCCGACAACAATTCCTTTTCGCAGGTCGTGATACCTTTTTCCGATCCTGACGTGACCTGGCTGATAGAGGCGAACGTGACGGAGAAGGGTTCCAAGATATATTGCAGCGTGCTGTTGCAGGGAATGTGCGTGGTTGATGCCGTCACACACGAACCTGACACTGCCCTGACCAGTGCTCTGGAAGGTGTGCTGGGGACAGGCAGAGGACCGGTAATGCTGGATTCTTCCGGGCTTCTATGGAAAGAGAAGCCCGGAGAAGGGCTGAAAGCTTTCGATACGCAGTCATCGGCAGTAGTGACCGTCTCCTGGAATCCTGATGCAGAGGCTTTCCGCGACAGGTTCGGCATTTCTGCTCTGGTGGAAGATCCGGTCAGTTTGGACATATACATCGCCACCCATAGCAACGGCCTGTTCGTCCTTGAGAGGAACACTATGACTGTCAACCGGATTGCAGGGTCTGACGGAGTGGGTATGATAGAGACTATGGAGATGCAGCGGCATAGCGGGGGTGTGGTTTCTCGTCGTCTCTACATAGGGACGGAAGAGAACGGGCTCAAGGTTTTCGACCTGGAAAGAGGAGAGTATGTAAACGACGGTACCGCCAGGTTCCCTTATTGCTCCGACAATATGAAGATCCACGACATCTTCATCGACCGCCAGGGGAATATGTGGCTTGCGGCCTATTACTCCGGAGTGGTGATGATACCGGAGTCTATGTATGGATTTACCAGTTACAAGCTTGGGCTGGATGCTTCTGCCGGTATCAATGACGCTCCTGTCACCACCATTGTCGAATACCCTTCCGACGGGCGCATATATGTCGGAACCGACGGGGCCGGGTTGTTCCGAATGGACCCCGGCGGGATTTTCTCTAATTTCAACGCTTCCAATTCCGGCCTTACCAATGATTCCATCAAGGAACTGATAGTCGACAGGCGCGGCAAGATGTGGGTGGGGACTTACCTTGGGGGCCTGATGACCTATACAGGAAAGGAAGGGTTCCGGGATTTCAGCGGGAGAGGCGACATCCCTTCGTCCAGGATATGGACTATGGTCTATGACCCTTACACGGATATCCTGTATGTTTCCACCCTTGGCGGAGGCCTGTACCTGGTGGATACTGCCAGTGAGTGCGTAGTCACGGGAGTGCCGGAACTGTCCGGACGATGGGCGCGCACACTGTATCTGGACAGGAACGGCAAGGTGTGGATAGGCACGGACAATGGAGTGGTCTATTTCGATCCCACAGTCGGAGAAGTGATGGATTATGAAGTATATGCCCCCTGGGATGACCGGCAGGTGTATGCATTCTGCGAGTCCAGGGACGGTACCTTGTGGATAGGATATCGTATTGGTGTCGTCGAGCTTGACCGCAGCAGCCACGTGGTCAGGACTTGGACAGAGGAGGACGGACTTCATTGCGAGGTAGTGAAGGATATACTCGAGGGGCCCGACGGGGATATCTGGATATCCACGCTGAACGGGCTGTCCAAGCTTGATCCCAAGACCGGAAGAATCATCAATTTTCACGAGTATGACGGACTTCCCGGAAGCGAGTTCTATAGCGGATCCGCATATTTGGCCTCGGACAACCGTATGTACTTCGGGGCGATGGACGGGCTGGCCTCTTTCTATCCGCATCTTGTCAATATGAAGTCGCATCGCCTGTCAGGAGTGCACGTCTCCAACCTTACGATGATGAACTCTCCCGTACGCTATGATCCGCAGGCTGGAAAGGACAATCTCCTGGACGCACACTTATATCGTGCAACGCACATCCGGATTCCCCGCAGGTGCAATGTCGTATCCTTCGGTTTTTCCACTCCTGAGTATTCCGATCCGCAGAGGGTCCGCTACGATTGTCTGATGACCAGGTGTGACAAGGACTGGCGCTCAACGGACAACGGCAGGATGGTCAGCTACACCAATCTCCGTCCGGGAAAGCATAAACTGCGTATGAAGGCTTACTTCGAGGGAGATGAGGATAACTACGCTTACAACGAGATCGACGTAATGGTGCAGGCCCCCTGGTATCTGACAGCCTGGGCATTTCTGCTTTATCTTATTGTACTGTCCTGCATAATCGCTGCCCTGTCAGTCTGGAGGAAAAGACGTCTCAAGGCTGAAAGGGACAGGATACGTCTTGATATGTTCTCCAATATCACACAGGAGATCCGTACGCCTCTGTTCCTTGTGCTTTCACCTCTGAAGAAACTTCGTGAGTCCGAGACAGACCCGTTGCTGAAGGATACTCTCGACCTTATGTACCGCAACGGGCAGAGGATCAGCCGCATCGTCAATCAGATAACCGATCTCAAACAGTTGGATGCCAAATCTCAGGAGATAGAGGAGGATGCGGCCGATACCGGGCTTCCCGCTTCAGGGGAAGAAGTGTCCGCGAAGGATACAAAGGGAAAGAAGCGCATAGTGGCGGTGGATGTGGACCCGGATACGAGACACTTCATCCGTTCTACATTCCGAGACTACAATGTAGAGACATTCGAGGATGGAGACACAGCGTGGAGCGCCATTACTACAGAGCTTGTAGATGCCGTCATCACGGACCTCCACCTCCGGGGCATCGACGGGTATGCATTATGCCGCAAGATCCGCCGTAATCCTATGACATCACATATCCCGTTGATCGTCCTTACTTCCGTCGATGACGAGGGCAGCGAGCAGCTGTGCTCCGACCTCGGGGCCGACCGTTTCTTCATAAAACCTGTCTCCACCGATCTCCTCCGAAGCGGAGTGGCACAGGCCATCTCTGCACGTGAGTCCGTCAGGATGAAGCTGATGAACGCAGATGCCCACGACTATGACTCGGTGTCGGTCACTCCTTTTGACGAGAAGCTGAAGGCAAGGATACTGCAGGCAGTCAACGCCAACTACAGCAGCCCGGACTTCGGCGTTGAAGAACTCAGTCGAATGGTGGGAATCAGCCGCGTGCACCTTAACCGCAAGCTTAAGGCAATAATGGGTATTTCTCCAAGCATCCTGCTGAAAAATACCCGCCTGAAACAGGCTGCCTTCCTGCTTGTCGAGAATTCGCAGCCCAATATATCTGAGATTGCATACAAGGTGGGATTCTCCGGCCAGTCATACTTTTCCGCCGCTTTCCACGAGTATTTCGGAATGACTCCTACCGAGTTTGCACTTCAGTACGGTGGCGGAAACCGTGACAGGGTGGATCATCTTTTCGAATGATCCGACTCTTTCTGCCGTGATAACCGGGACATGCCTTGTGCAACGGAAAGTGTTAATGCATAGGTGATTATGTGTAGTCCCTGTCTCAAAAATGTGATAGGGGTTATGCTTAATTTGTTGATTCTTAGGTAGATACGCTGCAAGCTAGAGGTGCAGGAATCTCCGTATGTGTTCAGGAGTTGAGTGTGGTACGGCGGAGAGCAGCTTTATCAAATGCAGTTTTTCCTCTTGTTCCATCGAACTCAACTGTTCCGGCCTTATCTTATGTCGGAGACATTGCTTAAGCATCATGAGGTAAACAGAATAATCTTCCCATACTTCCGGGATGTCGTGTTCGGTTCCTGTCGTGGAGTCGATTGCCAGCATGGCGGTTTTCCAGTCTCCGAACCTCTTGATGAATGATTCTTTGTCGATGGGATTATAAAGATTGATGATATAGTCGGTCAACTTAAGTTTCTCTTTTGGAGTCAATTCTCTGAAAACGGTTCTCATAGTGACATAATTCAGTGGTTTCCCTTGCTTGTAACAGTAGTCTACCATTTTAGCCGCCTCCCTCAGCCGAAGCCGGTCACGGCTCTTGTCCATTTTCTCTGAAAAGGGATGTTTACTTTGAAAATAGGCGAGCAAATTCCATTTGTATTTGAGCGCCACTTTGGTCAAATGCCCTGCAACTGGGTTATTGACGATATAGATGAGGCAGGAGCGTATGCTTTTAGCTGACCTTTTGGGCGCATAGCCGGAACGCATCATAAGCCTGCCTTTCAGATTGTACTCTTTATTATATCCGATTGAGAACATACTCTGCAGATCCCGGCAGAATGCTTTGAACACCATCACGTTGACTGTCCGGACAAACAAATGAACGTGGTTGAACATTATGCACAGTGCTTCGATGCCGATACCATACCGTCTTGCAAGGACGTATAGAAGCGTCAGGAAAAAGATATAGTCCTCCGTCCTGTAAAACAAGAGATTTCCTTTCAGCGCCTTGAGATAGATATGGTGTGCGCTTCCTTCCATAAAGATCCTGTTTCCCTTTCCCTGCATAACACTGTTTAAGTTTAATCTGCCGACAATGCTACGAAGAACTATCCGTTTACACAAATTGGAAACGGGTGTGCAATGTAATGGATTAGTTGTCAATTTATTAGACGCATCGCCTATCTTGATTTTTGAACAGGAATATAAAGGATGCAATTGATATTCACTCTGATACATTGCAGGGCCAAAGGGCTGATTCTTCAAGGTTATTTCTTATCTTTGTGTCCGTTATGGAGAACTGGAAGGAAAGGACGGAGATGCTCCTCGGAGAGGAGGGCGCGCGGAAACTGCGCGACGCGCACGTCGCCGTGATCGGCGTCGGCGGCGTCGGCGGCTTCGCTGCCGAGGCGCTCGCGCGCGCAGGTGTCGGCCACCTGCTGGCGCTCGACTCGGACGAAGTGTCCGAGACCAACCGCAACCGCCAGATCCTCGCCCTGTCTTCCACAGTAGGTCGTCCGAAATGTGACGTCCTTAGGGACCGTCTGCTTGATATCAATCCCGGACTCGACCTCGTCACCATCCCGGAGTACATTACTGAGGAGAACGTCGCTTCGTTGCTTGACGGACAGGAGATAGATTTCCTGGTCGATGCCATAGATACCCTCAGCCCCAAGATATGTCTTATCCAGTACTGTCTGAAGAGGGGAGTGCCGATGGTGTCGTCGATGGGCGCGGGCGCCAAGCTCGACGCCACGGAAGTGCGTGTCGCGGACATCGCGCATACGCGCATGTGTCCGCTGGCGCATATGCTCCGCAAGCGTCTCCATAAGCTTGGCATATACACGGGTTTCGATGCGGTGTTCTCCATTGAGGAACCCATACGCTCTTCCGTGGTGCTCGAGGAGAGCCGCAACAAAAAGTCCCAGGTGGGCACAATCTCTTATCTGCCTTCTGTTTTCGGCGCCGTCTGCGCTCAGGTTGCCATCCGCAGGATTGTGGGAATCTAGCGGATTTTTATTACCTTTGCAG